>NZ_MKJY01000176.1 GCF_001942465.1 Actinomadura sp. CNU-125 | reverse complement strand
GGGGACCCCGGCCGCGGACGACCGGTCGCCGCGCGCCTCCCAGCCGTCCCGCCGCCTCGGCGAACGCGGTCGCGGCCTCCTCCGGACGCCCTGCCGCTCGAACTTCCGGGCCCGGTCGAGCAGGGCGCCGGTATCCATCGTCATGATCGCCTCCGCGCGCCACCGTACCGGCCGCCCGCGAGCGCACCGTCGCCGAGCGCGGTGATCTCCACGCGGGTGTCGTGGAAGACCGGGCCGCCGCCGAGGTCGGTGCGCGCGCGTCCACCACCGCGTTCGCGTTCGACCCGCCCGAGAACTTCGCCCAGTGCCCCTTCGTCGTCGCCGCCACCCCGGGCCGGACCTGGTCGGTCACCCGCAGGACGGCGTCGAAGCCGCCCCGGTCGTTGGCCACCCGGACCCGCTCGCCGTCCGCCAGGCCCCGCGCCGCCGCGTCGTCCGGGTGCAGCCGGACGGCCAGCGGGCCGGACCGGCGCCGCAGCTCGGGGTTGTTGCCGAACTGCGTGTTCAGGAACTCGTGCGGCGCCGCCGAGACCAGCGCGAGCGGGTACCGCGCCGCACGCTCCCCGTCGGCGACCTCGGCGGGCGGGACGTACACGCGCCGGCGGGGAAGCTCGACCCGCCCGGACGGCGTCGCGGCGCCCTCCGCGTACGGCAGGAACGGGTCCGGGACCGACATCCGGACGAACCCCTCCTTGCGCAGCCGGTCCAGGGTGACGCTCGCCAACCACGGGTGGTCGGACGACAGGAGCTGCTCGGCCAGGCTCTCGTCGGAGTCGTACAGGCTCGGCTCGTTCAGGCCCATCCGCCGCGCCAGCCGCCGGAACGTCTCCGTCGTCGGCAGGCACTCGCCGGGCGGCGCGAACGCCGGCTCGTTCCACGTCAGGTACAGGTGCCCGTACCCCTCGTGCAGGTCCGCGTGCTCGTGCTGCATCGTGGCGGGCAGGACGATGTCGGCGTAGTCCATCGTGTCCGTCGGGAACTGCTCCAGCACCACGGTGAACAGGTCGTCGCGCGCCAGCCCCTCCCGCACCCGGTTCTGGTGCGGGGTGCTGCCCGCCGGGTTCGCCGCGATCACGAACAGCGCCTTGACCGGCGGATCGGCGGCGTCCAGGAGCCCCTCGCCGAGCCGGGACATCGACATCACCCGGGTCGGCCCCTGCCGCAGGTCGTCCCGGTACAGCGCGGCCTTGTTCAGCTTGACGTGCCCCGAGGTGGAGAACGCGAGCCCGCCGCCGCGCCGCCTCCAGTCGCCCGTCACCGCGGGGAAACTCGCGAGCACGCGCAGCGCCGTCCCCCCGCCCGCGTTCCGCTGGAGCCCCTGCGTGGCGCGGAACGCGGTCGGACGCGTCCGGGCGATCCGCTCGCCGAGCGCGGTGATCTCCGCCACCGGGACGCCGGTGATCTCCGCGGCCCGCTCCGGCGGGAACTCCGCGATCCGCTCCCGGAACTCCGCCCAGCCCGCCGCGTGGTCCCGCAGGAACTCCTCGTCCTGCGCGCCCGCCCCAACGACGACGTTGAGCAGGCCCATCGCGAGCGCCGCGTCCGTCCCGGGGAACGGCGCCAGATGCTCGTCCGCCTGCTGCGCCGTCTTCGTCCGGACCGGGTCGATCGCGACGAGGCGGGCGCCCGCCTTGCGGGCGTCCTGGACGAACTTCCACACGTGGTGGCCGCTGGTGAGCGGATTCGACCCCCACAGGACGATCAGCTTCGCGTGCGCGAGGTCCTCGGGGTCCATGCCGCCGGACGACCCGAGTGCGGCCTTCATCCCGGCGGAGCCCGCCGCCGAGCAGATGTCGGCGTTGTGGCCCGACGCGCCGAGGACGTTGAAGAACCGCCGCCCGGAGCACCCCTCCACGCCCTGCAGGTAGCCGAGCGTCCCGGTGCCCCAGTACGGCCAGATCGCCTGGCCGCCGTGCTCCCGCACGACGTCCTCCAGCCGCTCCGCGATCTCCCCGAGGGCCTCGTCCCAGGAGATCCGCACGAACCGCCCCTCGCCCTTGCGGCCCACCCGCCGCATGGGGTGCAGGATCCGGTCGTCCTGCCCGGCCCGCTCCAGCCACCGGTTCACCTTCGCGCACAGCGCGCCCCGCGTGTACGGGTGGTCCGGGTTGCCGCGCAGCCGCACCGCCTCGCCGTCCCGTACGGTGACCACCCACGAGCACCCGTCCGGGCAGTCCAGCGGACAGGCCCCCAGCACCTTCAGCTCGGCCCCCCTCAGCGGAACGTCCACCGTGCCCTCCAACCCAGACGAATCCCTCCAGTGTGCGCCATACATCCAGCAGCGTCGCACCCGGACACACCTGACCGGCCTCCGCCGGTCTCCGGTAGGGTTACCGCGGCCGGTTCGAAGGTGTGAGGGGGAGCCCGGTGGTGGATGCCGAAGCGATGGACGTCGAGTTCCGCAGCGACGTCGAGGTGGAGCTCATCAAATCGGCGGCATCGGACGCCGACGTGCTGTGGGCGGCCCGGGTGTCGACCAAGGGCGAAAGCTCCCTGGCCGAGGTGGAGGCCGACCCGGCGCGCTCGCGGGGCTTGATCAACTACCTGATGCGCGATCGGCACGGGACCCCCTTCGAGCACTCGTCGATGACCTTCTACGTAAAGGCCCCGATCTTCGTTTTCCGGGAATTCATGCGACACCGGACATTTTCGTACAACGAGGAAAGCGGTAGGTATCGTCGCCTAGAGCCCGTTTTCTATGTTCCGTCGCCCGAGCGGAAGCTGGTGCAAGAGGGCAAGCCCGGCAAGTACGTCTTCGCGGACGGGACCCCCGAGCAGTACAAGCTTGTCACGGAAGCCACCCAGGAAAGCTGCCGTCAGGCTTACCGGGCATACCTGGAGATGCTCGACGCCGGTGTTGCTCGTGAGGTGGCCCGGACCGTCCTTCCGGTCGGCCTGTACTCCTCCATGTATGCGACGTGCAACGCGCGCGCCCTGATGAACTTCTTGTCTCTGCGCACGAAGCGCGAGGACTCGAAGTTTCCCTCGTTCCCGCAGCGGGAGATCGAGATGGTCGCCGAGCAGATGGAGGAGCAGTGGGCGGCGCTCATGCCGCTGACCCATGCCGCCTTCGAAGCGAACGGCCGCGTCGCCCCCTGATACCGGTCTCCCTCCGCCTACCCACTGCGATGTCGGTGGCACGTGCTGTGATTCATCATGGCGGTGTCACGGGTAAGCGAGGTGGGTGCAATGGTGGTCGGATACGACGACCAAACAGAAGTGCTGACCGACTGCGGATGGATACCGTGGCCGGAGGTCGATGGCCGGGAGAAGTTCGGGGCGATCGACCCCTTGACGGGGACTCTGGAGTACCAGCGAGCCCTTAGCGTGTCTCATCGCTACTACCAGGGACGACTGTACAGGGTCCGGTCCGAGCAGGTCGATCTGCTTGTCGGTGATGAGCATCCGCTTTGGGATCTCACGGTATGACACGCGTGCGGCCAGGCGCGGGGAGAAGCCGTTCGGCTGGCGGCTGGTGCCCGGGTGGGGGAAGCTTGGGCGGTATGACGGATGTCGAGATTCCTGCCGGAGCGCGCGACCTGCCCGGGTACCTGGCCGTTCCTGACGGGGAGGGGCCCTGGCCGGGCGTGGTCGTCCTGTTCGAGGCGTTCGGGTCGACCGCCGACATGCGCGCGCAGGCCGACCGGTTCGCCGCGCACGGGTACCTCGCCGTGCTGCCCGACCTGTACGGCGGCGCGCCGTGGCTGCGGTGCGTCACCAAGGCGATGCGCGATATGCGCGCCGGGCGCGGCGCGACCTACGACGCCATCGAGGCGACCCGGGCGTGGCTGGCCGGACGCGACGACTGCACCGGCGGCGTGGGCGTGTGCGGGTTCTGCATGGGCGGCGGCTTCGCGCTCGTCGCGGCGGCGCGGTACGACTTCCGGGCCGCGGCGGTGAACTACGGGATGCTGCCGCGCCGTCCGGAGGAGGCGCTGCGGAACGCGTGCCCGATCGTCGCCGGTTACGGCGCCGCCGACCCCACCCTGCGCGGGGCGGCGCGGAAGCTGGAGCGGGTGCTCACGGACGCCGGTGTGCCGCACGACGTGAAGGAGTACCCGGCCACGGGACATGGGTTCCTTACCGAGACCAAGGTGCCGGGGCCGATGGGACCCGTCGCGAGGATCACGTTCGGCATGGGCAAGGGCCGCGAGAACGCCGACGACGGCTGGACCCGCATCTTCGCCTTCTTCGACGACCACGTGCGCGAGTGAAAGGCCCTCGGCCGTTCGAAGCGGTGTTCAGTCTCCGCCTCGCCGGGTGGACAGGAGCCGTCTGCCGCGTTCGGGGTCGATCGTTTCCGCGAGCCGGTTCTCCGCGAGCAGAGCGATGGGGGCGATGTGGTGCTCACTGACCGGGCGCCAGAGGTGCAGGGCGTCCAGGATGCCTTGCCAGGTGTCGTCCACCGTGCTTTTGAGTTCCCGGGCCCATTCCCACGGCGCGGGGACGACCGCGTGCGGGTCGCGGGCGCGTTCGGATCCGGCGCGGGCGCTGCGGTCGAGGAAGTCCGACAGCGCGGCGAGGAGCATGCCGCGGTCGCGTCCGAACTCTTCGGCCTCGGTGAAGACCTTTCAGGGGGTGTCTACCTCTCCGGCGAGGGCGTCCTTGCGGGCGTCCTCGACGCGGGTGTCCCAGTCGCGCCGGGTCGTCCCCTCCGGCTTGCGGAGGCGGTGGAAGGACGCGTAGAGCTTGCGCATGATGTCGTGGAAGGAACCGCACGGCTCCGGGCCCATGCCCGACCATGAGGCGAGCTCGTAGGCGGTCCATTCGCCCCGGGCGTCACGTTCTCGGGGTCGAGGAACAGGTCGCAGGAGTCGCCGTCGAGCGAGATCTGCACGGATCTGCGCAGGAGCGGGCTGACGTCGTTCTCCATGTCCGGACAGTCGTCGTAGGACTCGTCGTAAGCCTCGATCAGCGTCGGTCTCATGTCGCGGAGGAAGCCGATCTCGGCGGTGCCGCCGAGGCGGTAGATGAAGGGGCCCGCGTCGCGCCAGCCGTTCGTCGTCTCCAGGAAGCCGCGCAGGGACGGCGGGAGCGGCAGGCCGAGGCGTTCCTCCAGGGCCGCGATCTCGGACGGGGCGGCCGGTTCGCGGCCGAGCCAGCCGTCGCGGACGACCTCGGGGTCGAGCGGGCGGTCGTGCTCGGGATCGTGTGCGGCGATCCACTCCTCGCTCCACCGCTTGAGCCACGGCCGCCACTCGTCGCGGTCCATGTGTCCTCCCGAGTCGTCGTCCGGACGGGACGAGCATGGCGGCGGCCTCTGACGGAATCGTCAACCGCGCAGGACGGCCTGGGTCTGCGTCACCTGGGCGACGCGGCGGCCCGTGTCGTCGTGCAGGTCGGTCTGGACGACGATGGACGTGCGGCCCGCGTGCAGCGGGCGGGACGTGCCGTGCACGCACCCTGCCTTGACGCCGCGGAAGAAGTTCGTCTTCGATTCGAGCGTCGTGGTGGACGCGCCGTCCGGCAGGTTGAGGAACGCGCAGGCGGCACCGAGGGTGTCGGCGAGGGCCATGAGGGCGCCGCCGTGCAGGACGCCGCCCGCGGTGCAGCGGTCGGGCGCCCAGTCGAGGCGGCCGGTGACCTCGCCGGGGCCGGCGGTGTCGATCCGGACGCCGAGGGCGCGGGCGAACGGCATGGCGTCGACGAGCTGGTCGGGGGTCATCGTTCCTCCTCGTGGTGCCGGACGGGTCCAGCTTCCCGATCGGCGGTGCGCGGCGTCCATTACCTCGGACGTCATCGCCGCCGTGACGCGGCGCCGGTAGCGTCGGTGCGGTGACGGCGATCTTGAGTGATGTGCGGCCCATCGGGGAGCAGCTGCGGGCGTGGCGGCAGCGGCGGCGGCTGAGCCAGCTGGAGCTGGCGTCGGAGGCGGAGGTGTCGACGCGGCATCTGAGCTTCGTGGAGACGGGGCGGTCGGCGCCGAGCCGCGAGATGGTGCTGCGGCTGGCCGAGCATCTGGACGTCCCGCTGCGCGACCGGAACCTGCTGCTGGTCGCGGCGGGGTTCGCGCCGGTGTTCGAGGAGACGCCGATCGAGGAACCGCGGATGGACTCGGTGCGGGCGGCGCTGAAGCAGGTGCTGCGGGGGCACGAGCCGTTCCCGGCGGTGGTGGTGGACCGGTTCTGGAACCTGATCGACGCGAACGGCGCGGCGGCGCTGTTCATGGAGGGCGCGCCGCCGGAGCTGCTGGAGCCGCCGTTGAACGTGCTGCGGTTGAGCATGCATCCGGACGGCATGGCGAAGAACATCCTGAACCTGGCGGAATGGCGCGCGCACATGATCGACCGGGTGCGGCGGCACGTGCAGTTGACGGCGGACCCGTCGCTGGCGCAGCTGTACCGGGAGCTGCGGGACTTCCCGGGGGACATCGGCGCGGCGATGGCGCCGCCCGCGGACCACGAGGTGTTCATCCCGCTGCGGATCCGGCTGGACGGCCGGGACCTGTCGTTCTTCAGCACGATCGCGACGTTCGGGACGCCGGTCGACATCACGGTCGCGGAGCTGGCGATCGAGTCGTTCTATCCGGCGGACGCGGCGACGAGCGACTTCCTGCGGGAACGCGCCGGGTGGTGACGCGCCGCGGGTGACGGGTGCGCCCTCTTGCGGCGGAGGTGACGGGACGACAGGGTGGGGAAGTCTCTCCTGACGGACGAGCCGCCCGGTCGCCGACACCGGCCGGGAGAGGGGAACGACCCATGTCAGAGGCCACCCGGGGCGGTCCGGCGCCGCTCATCGGCGTCACCGCCGGCCAGGAGCCGGCGCGCTGGGGCATGTGGGTGCGGGAGGCGGTGCTGCTGCCCGTCCCGTACGTGCGGTCGGTGGAGCGGGCGGGCGGCGTGCCGGTGCTGCTGCCGCCGACGGCGTCGCTGCGCGGGGTGGGGGCGCTGGTCGAACGGCTGGACGGGATCATTCTGGCGGGCGGCGCCGACGTGGATCCCGAGCTGTACGGGGCGGAACGGCACCACGAGACGGACCCGCCGCAGCCGCAGCGGGACCGGTTCGAGCTCGCACTGGCCCGGGCGGTGGTCGACGCGGACGTCCCGTTCCTGGCGATCTGCCGGGGCATGCAGGTGCTGAACGTGGCGCGGGGTGGGACGCTCGTGCAGCATCTGCCGGAGGCGGTCGGGCACGAGGGGCACGCGCCGGAGCGGGGGAAGATGGGCTCCCATCCGGTGCGGATCGCGCCGAACAGTGTGATCGGGAAGGTTCTGGGCGAGTCGGCCGATGTGCCGGCGTTGCACCATCAGGCGGTGGCGCGGCTGGGGAAGGGGCTGGCCGCGGTGGCGTGGGCGGACGACCAGGTCGTGGAGGCCGCGGAGCTGCAGGGGCACCGGTTCGGGGTGGCGGTGCAGTGGCATCCCGAGGAAGGTTCGGACGGGCGGTTGTTCGAGGCGCTGGTGACGGCGGCGCGCGGGCGGTAGCGGGTTGGTGTTCCGGCGGCCGGGGAAGACGAATCGGTAGATTCCGTCGAGTTCTCCTGGAGGTCGCCGCATGCCGTTGCACCCGCAGACCGTGAGCTTCCTGCGGATGCTCGCGTCCTGGACGGCGCCGCCGCCGGACGCGGCGGAACCCACGATCGGGGAGATGCGGGAGCGGGTCGGCGCGGTGTTCCCCGTCGGGCGCCGCGAGCTGCCGTTCGTGGACGACCTGGCCGTGCGGGGTCCGGGCGGTCCGGTGCCGGTGCGGTTGTACCGTCCGGTGCCGCCGGAGGCGGGGCCGCTGCCGGTGACGGTGTACCTGCACGGCGGCGGCTGGGTGCTCGGCGGGATCGAGAACGTGGACGGCCTGTGCCGCGACCTCGCGGCGGACGCGGGCTGCGCGGTGCTGAGCGTCGGGTACCGGCTGGCGCCCGAGCATCCGTTCCCGGCGGCGGTGGACGACGCGTGGGCCGCGGTGGCGGCGGCCGTCCGGCGGCCGGAGCGGTACGGGTTCCTGCCGGGGGCGGTGGCGGTGGCCGGGGACAGCGCGGGCGGGAACTCGCCGCGGCGGTCGCGCTGCTCGCCCGCGACCGGGGCGTCGCGCTGGCGCACCAGCTGCTGGTCTACCCGGTGACCGACACGGCGCGGGACGCCCCGAGCTGGCGGGAGTACGGCACCGGGTACGGGCTCGACGCCGCCGCGCTGGCGCGTTTCATGGACCTGTACCGCGGCGGGGCCGCCCCGGACGATCCGAGGCTCGCGCCGCTGCGCTCGCCCGACCTGCGCGGCGTCGCGCCCGCGACGGTGATCACGGCCGAGTACGACATCCTGCGGGACGAGGGCGAGGCGTACGCGCGGCGGCTCGCGGAGTCGGGGGTGCCGGTGGAGGCGCGCCGCTACGACGGGGTGGTGCACTCGTTCTTCCTGCTCCCGGAGATGTTCGACGCCGGTGCCGAGGCGATGGCGTACGCCGTGGCACGATTGCGAACGGCATTCGGTTTTCGCGAGCGGGAGGCGTCATGAGCGACCGGTACGGGCGGTACGAGCGGCTGCGGATCGACCGGGCGGCGCCCGGGGTGCTGCGGGTGACGCTGAGCACGCCGGGACGGCTGAACGCGGTCGACACGGTGGGGCACGGGGAGCTGGCGGAGATCTGGCGGGACGCGGACGCCGACGACGAGGTGCGCGCGATCGTGGTGCGCGGCGCGGGCGAGGCGTTCTCGGCGGGCGGCGACCTGGCCATGATCGAGGAGATGATGGGCGACCACGCGGCGCGGCGCCGGATCATGCGCGAGGCCCGCGACATCGTGATGAACGTGGTGAACTGCTCGAAGCCGGTGGTCAGCGCGATCCAGGGCCCGGCGGTCGGCGCGGGGCTCGCGGTGGCGCTGCTGGCGGACGTGTCGGTCGCGGGCCGCTCGGCGAAGATCATCGACGGGCACACCCGGCTGGGCGTCGCCGCGGGGGACCACGCGGCGATCGTCTGGCCGCTGCTGTGCGGGATGGCGAAGGCCAAGTACTACCTGCTGCTCAACGACGTCCTCACCGGCGAGGAGGCCGAGCGGATCGGCCTGGTGTCGCTGTGCGTGGACGACGCGCAGGTGCACGACCGGGCGATGGAGATCGCCGGGCGGCTGGCCGCCGGGCCCGCCGAGGCGATCCAGTTCACCAAGCACGCCCTCAACAACTGGCTGCGCACGGCGGGCCCGGCGTTCGACGCGTCGCTGGCGATGGAGTTTTTCGGGTTCACCGGCCCGGACGTGCGCGAGGGCGTGGCGGCGCTGCGCGAGAAGCGCACGCCCGAGTTCGGCTGACCGGCGCGCGGCGCCCGCCGGACGGACCGTCCGGCGGGCGTCCGCGTGCGCGTCCGCTCAGTAGGAGCGCGGCAGGCCCAGTTCGTGCTGGGCGATGTGGGCGAGGACGAGTTCCTCGGCGACGGGGATGTTCTTGGCGATGCGCGCGTCGCGGAACATCCGGGCGACCGGGTACTCCAGCGAGTACGCCATCCCGCCGTGCGTCTGGAACGCGCGGTCGGCCGCCTGCCACGCGGCGTCCGCCGCCGTGAGCTTGGCGATGTTGGCCTCCGAGCCGCAGGGGAGCCCGCGGTCCCACAGCCAGGCGGCCTTGTAGGTCATGAGCCGGGCCAGTTCGACCTGGGCCTTGATGCGGGCGAGCGGGAACGCGATGCCCTGGTGGGAGCCGATCGGCTGCCCGAACGGCGCCCGGTCGCGCGCGTAGTCGCAGGCGATCCGCAGGACCAGCTCGCCGGAGCCGACCCCGCCCGCGGCGGCGAGGATCCGCTCGGGGTTGAGGATGTCCCACATCACGGCGAAGCCCTGGTCGGGCTCGCCCAGGACCCGGTCGGCCGGCACGCGGACGCCGTCCAGGAACACCATGCTGGACGCGACGGTGTTCGTGCCGAGCTTCGGGATCGGCTGATAGGTCAGCGTGCCCGCCTCGACGGCCTCCTTGACGTCCACGAGCAGGACGGTGAAGCCCGCGGTGCGGGGCCGCGCCTCGGCGGCCGGGATCGTCCGGGTGACCAGGACGAGGAAGTCGGCGCGCTCCATCCCGGAGATCCAGATCTTCTGGCCGTTCACCACGTAGGCGTCGCCGTCGCGGCGGGCCTGCGTGGTGATGTTCATCGCGTTGCTGCCCGCGTCGGGCTCGGTGATGGCGAAGCAGGTCTCCAGCTCGCCCGAGGCGATCTTCGGGAGGAACTCGGCGCGCTGCGCGTCGGTGCCGTGGCGGGCGATGGTCAGCCCGCCGAACGCCGGGGTGAGCAGGTACATGAAGGACGCGGCGCCGCCCGCGCCGCCCTCGGCCAGCGACTCCAGCGCGACCGCGAGTTCGAGCAGGCCCTGCCCGGCGCCGCCGTGCTCCTCGGGGATCGCCAGGCTGTGCCAGCCGCCCGCGACCAGCTCCCGCCACACCTCCTCGGGCCAGCGCTTCTCGGCGTCGCACCGGCTCCAGTACTCCTGGTCGTACTTCCCGGCGATCGCCCGCACGCCGTCGCGCACGGCGATCGCGCTCTCCGGCAGGTCGAAGTCCATGCAAGCCTCCTGGCGTGTGTGCTGTCCGGCGTCGATCAGGTCCCGCCGTCCCGTCGGGTCCCCACCGTAGCCGATTCGGTAAGTGTTCACTGACATCGGGGCCGCGGTCATTGAACCGTCCCCTCGCGGGTAAGCGGGACGCGACGACCGGCGACGACCTGCGGAGGCGACGATGCGAGTCCGGGACGGCTGGACGCTGGCGGGCGGCCGGTGGGGCGGCGGCACCGGGGACGAGACGTTCACGGTGACCGACCCGGCGACCGGGGAGCCGGTGGGGGAGGCGCCGGTCTGCTCCGCCGTCGACGTCGAGGATGCCGTGGCCGCCG
>NZ_MKJY01000175.1 GCF_001942465.1 Actinomadura sp. CNU-125 | reverse complement strand
CCGCGCCCGCCGCCACCGACGCCGCCGCACCGCCGCGCGCCGCGGCCGCCGCCGTCCGTCCCGCCGAGCACGCGATCAAGGCCGTGCTGAGCTTCGACCACGCCTCCTACCAGCGGAACGTGGACGCCGCGCACGGGGTGTCCACCGAGCGGTACCGCGCCGACTACGACCGCCAGCTCGCCGCCCGGGACTACCGCGCGGAGCTGGAGTCGAAGGACGGGTCGGTGAGCACGGACGTCGCGGGCTCCGCCGTCGTCTCCGCCACCCCGGACTCGGTCACCGTCCTGTCGTACGTGAAGCGGACGGTCCGCGCGTCCGGCGCCGAGCCCGACCTGCTGCGGAACCCGATGCGCGCCACGATGATCAAGCGTGGCGGCGGCTGGCTGCTCGACACCCTCTACACGCTCCGGGCCGGGTCCCCCCGCGCCCGGACGAGCGGCGCCGCGTGGCCGGGCCCCGCCGCACAGGACGTCCTGTCCGCCGTGGCGCGGCACCCGTCGGTCACGGCGGGCACGATCGCGGGGGTGGGCCTGCTGCCCGGCGCGTCCGGCGGCGAGATCACGGCGCTGGTGGCGCTGGGCGAGTGCACCTCGGCGTGCGGCGAGGGCGATGGGATCGGCTTCCACCGGCTGCACGTCCGCAAGTCCGGCGACGGGTGGCGGGTGACGGGCGCGCAGGAGATGTGAAGGGGCGCCTCCCGGCCGGGAGGCGCCCCTTTCACGAGCGGAGTCAGGAGCCGGTGATCACGACTCCTCGGCCTCGCGTCGGCGCGTCATGGCGACCGCGGCGCCGCCCGCCGCGATCGCGGTCAGGCCGAGCGCGACCAGCGGAAGCGCGTCGGTGCCGGTGAACGGCAGTTCCTCCGGCGGCGTGAAGTGCCCCGCGATCGTCCCGCCGCCGTCACCGCTCCCGGCCCCGCCGGACGACACGGCGGACGGGAGGTCGCGCGCCAGCGGCGACGCGGGCGCCGACGGGTCGGTGGGCAGCGGCGGCGCGTCGGGCTCGGCGATCCCGGGTCGTCCGGCGGGACGGGCGGGGTCGGCGGCGGTCGGCGGCGCCGGGTCCGCGGGGTCCTCCGGCGGAGTCGGGGGCGTCGGCGGGGTCGGGGGAGTGGGCGGCGTGACCGAGCAGGCCCGAGCCGGCGCAGCCGCTCAACCCGAGCTGCGCCGAGATCGGGGTGCCGCCCGCCGCGGACGCCGAGCGTCCAGCGTCGTCGCGCCCCGCGATCATCGGCGTCCCGGCCGACAGGGTCCCGCCCGTTCCCAGGTTCAGCGCGGCGCTCCCCGCGGGCGTCCCGGCGAGGACGCCGACCTCGGCGCCCGCCTCGACGGTGGCGTCGCGCAGCGACACGCTGCCGCCGGCGGCCAGCCGCAGGCCCGCGTCGAGGTGCGGCGTGCGGACCCCGGCGGTGAGGCCGAGACCGGCGGACGCGGTGCGGGTCCGCTCGTCGTAGTCGAGGGTGGCGTCGAGGCGCAGTTCCAGCTCGGGCGCCTGCTCCTGCTTCTGCTTCTGCTTCGGTTCCTGCTCCTGCTTCGGTCGCGGCTGCGCCCGGGGCGTCCGCTCGGCGGGTTCCCGCTTCGCGGGCCCGCTCTTGCGTGGCGCCTCGGCCGTCTCGTTCTTCCCGCTCTCGACGGGGGCGGAAGCCCCGTCGTCGCTCTTCGTCCGCTTCGGTTCCGGTTTCGGCGCGTCCTGTTCGAGCGTCCGCACGACGGGCTCGAAGGCCCGTTCGAGCGCCTTGCCCGCGTCGCCGGTCCCCGTGCCGTTCTTCCCCGTTTTCCGTGGCTCCGCCGTTTTCGCCTTCTTGGCCTTCGCCCGCTTGGCGTTCGCCGCGCTCTTGGCCGGGTGATCGGCCGTGGCGCGGGCGGGCGCGCGTTCGGCGGAGAGCCGGGAGGTCTCGGCGTGGGAGACGCCGCTCATGGCGACGATGCCCAGAACCGTCGCCCCGGCCGTCACCGCCAATCTCCTACCTTGGTGCACCGGTGCTCCTGAGGGTCGGGTGGTTGCACAACCTGCGAGCACGTTTGCACGCGAAGTAGTTGATGTGAACATTGACTCGGAGATTTGGGTAGAGATTCACATGAGTCGCCGCTGTCATTTGTGACATTTTTCGAGACCGCGATACTGATCGCATGACACGGGTGATCGCGGGGAGCGCGGGCGGGCGGCGGCTGGCCGTCCCGCCCGGACGGGACACGAGGCCGACCAGCGACCGCGCCCGCGAGGGCCTGTTCGCGACCGTCCTCGCCCTCCTCGGCCCCCTGGACGGCCTGCGCGTCGCGACCTGTACGCCGGATCCGGGGCGGTCGGGCTGGAGGCGCTGTCGCGCGGCGCCGCGCACGCCCTGCTCGTCGAGTCGCACCCCCGGGCCGCGAAGGTGCTCCGGCAGAACGCGAAGGACCTCGGGCTGCCCGGCGCGGTGCCGTGCGCCGACAAGGTCGAACGCGTCGTCCGCCGCCCGCCGGACGCGCCCTACGACCTGATCTTCGCCGACCCGCCGTACGCGCTGCCCGACGCGTCCGTCACCGAACTCCTGGACGACCTGCGCGACCACGGCTGGACGGCCCCGGACGCGCTCGTCGTCGTCGAGCGCGCGGCGCGCGGCCCCGCGCTGCGCTGGCCCGGGGGATACGAGGCCGACCGGGACCGGCGGTACGGGGAAGCGGTGTTCTGGTACGGCACCGCTACCGGCCGCGCCCGGCCCGCCGGGGACGCGTGACCGCCGCGCGTGATCATGGACGCGCGCCGGGTAGGGCATCGGTATGAGACCCGGCATCGACCGCGCCGTGGGGCGCACCTGGGTCCTGACGCTGCTGATGATCCTGGCGCTGATGGTGAACATCACCTACGTGCAGGCGTTCCAGGCGCAGGACCTGCGTGACTCCGCGCTCAACCCGCGGCGGCTGACCGACCGCTTCACCGTCGACCGCGGCCCCATCGTCGCGGACGGGGAGCGGCTCGCCTGGTCCGAACCCGTCGACGGCGGGGAGCGGTACCAGCGCCACTACAAGGACGGCCCCGCCTTCGCCCCCGTCACCGGCTACTTCTCGGTCTTCTCCGAGACCGGCCTGGAGGCGGCGGCGAACCACGTCCTGGACGGCACCGACCCCCGCCTGGCCACCGCGAACCTCGTCGACCGGCTCATCGGCGAACCCGTCCCCGGCGGCACCGTCGAGGCGACCGTGGACGCCGACGCGCAGCGGGTCGCCTACCGGGTGCTGTGGGAGGCGGACGTCCGCCGCGCCGCCGCCGTCGCGCTGGACGCCGAGACCGGCGCGATCCTCGTCATGGCCTCGACCCCGTCGTACGACCCGGACGCCGTCTCGACGCTCGACCGCGAGAAGGCGCAGGAGGAGATCGAGCGGCTCAACGACCGGCCGCTCAAGCCGCTGCTCAACAAGGCGACCGACGAGGTGTACCCGCCGGGTTCGTCGTTCAAGACCGTCGTCGCGGCGGCGAAACTCGAAGCGGGCGCGAGCAAGAACACCCGGGTCAGGGCCGGGGCGAGCTACCGGGCCCCGCAGAGCGGGCAGCCGATCGGCAACAGCCACGGCGGCGCCTGCAGCCGGAACGCGATCCCGCTGATCGAGGCGTACGCCGAGTCCTGCAACACGACGTTCGCCTACCTGGGCGCCGAGGAACCCGGCCACGACGCCGTCGCCGAGGAGGCGTCCGAGTTCGGGTTCGGCGAGCGGATCGAGATCGAGGACGGCCTGGCCGCCGCCGCGAGCGTCTTCCCCGACACCGACTCGCCCGCCCTCAGCGCGCTCGCGTCCATCGGGCAGGGAAGCACGGTCGCGACGCCGCTGCAGATGGCGATGGTCGTCGCCGGGGTGCTCAACGACGGCGAGATCATGAAGCCGCACCTGATCGCCGAACTGCGCGCCCCGGACGGCGGCTCCGTCGGACGGGCCGCGCCCGAGCGGCTCGCGCGTCCGCTGACCTCCGAGGAGGCGGCGCAACTGCGGGACATGATGGAAGCGGTCGTCGACAGCGGTACGGGCCGGTCGCTGCGGGGCACGTCCGTCCGCGGCGGCAAGACGGGCACGGCGGACGTCGCGGGCAAGTCGTACAACGACCGCTGGTTCATCGGGTTCGGCCCCCGCGAGGACCCCCGGTACGCGGTCGCGGTGCTGACCGAGGCGCCCGGCTCCGGCATCGAGTCCGGGCCGATCGCCGCGGAGATCATCGACGCGCTCGCGGCCTGACCCGCCGAGCCCGGGTGAAAGCGGGCCGAATGCGATTTGGTACGTTCGCGCCGCAGGTCAGAAACCGGGATCGAAGGGGTTCGCGCCGTGCGCCGTGTCGTCTGTCCGGGATCGTTCGACCCCGTGACCAACGGTCATCTCGACATCATCAGCCGCGCCTCCACGCTGTACGACGAGGTGGTCGTGGCAGTGCTGATCAACAAGAACAAGAAGAGCCTTTTCACCGTCGACGAGCGCGCCGACATGATCACCGAGGTCACCGAGGACTACGGCAACGTCCGCGTGGACAAGTTCTACGGCCTGACGGTGGACTACTGCAGGGAACAGAACATCCCCGTCATCGTCCGGGGGCTGCGCGCCGTCAGCGACTACGAGTACGAGCTGCAGATGGCGCAGATGAACCACCGCATCGCCGGTATCGAGACCCTCTTCATGGCGACGAACCCCGAGTACGCCTTCCTGTCCTCCAGCCTGATGAAGGAGGTCGTGAAGTTCGGCGGCGACATCTCCGGTCTCGTCCCCGACAGCGTCCACGACCGCCTCGTCGAGCGGCTGCGCGAAGGCGCCTGACGGGCCGGCCGCGGCGTCCGGAGCGGAGATCGCCGCCGGTTCGCTGGTGGGAGGCCCGTGAGTTGGGGCCACGGCCCGGCGTTCGGTACCCTGGGACATCGGCCATCACCAAGGCCCTGATTCCCATGCCTCACGAAAGCAGGATTCCGCTGACACGCCTCGACCCCAATGCGCCGCTCGTGCTCGACACCCGGGCTCTCGGCAGGCAACCCGGGTCGTCGCGCGAGGAACACCTGTCCGTGCCGGCTCCGGAGGATTTCGGTGTGGAGATGGTGGGCGTCCCCGAGGGCGCCGCGATCGAGCTGGATCTCCGGCTCGAGGCGGTGCTGGAGGGGGTGCTCGTCACCGGCACGGCGACGGTTCCCCTCGAAGGGGAGTGCGCCCGCTGCCTCGACCCGATCGCCTCGACGTTCGAGGCGGAGTTCCAGGAGCTCTTCGTCTATCCTGACACCCGCTCCGGCGGGAACGCCGAAGACGACGAGCTCTACCTCGAGGACGATCTGATCGACCTCGAACCGCTGCTCCGAGACGCGGTGGTGCTCGCGCTGCCGCTCTCGCCGCTGTGCCGGGACGACTGTCCCGGCCTGTGCGCGGAGTGCGGGGTTCGGCTGGCGGACGCCGGCCCGGACCACCGGCACGACGTCGCCGACCCCCGGTGGGCGGCACTGCGGGACGTGGCCGCCGGCATGGCGGCCGACACCCCGGAGCGGGGGAGCGGGAGCCCAGGCGCCCGCGGTTCATCCGACCGACGAGAAGGAAAGCAGGAGGGCTGACGTGGCCGTCCCGAAGCGGAAGAAGTCCCGCAGCAACACGCGGCACCGGCGCGCGCAGTGGAAGACCGCGGCGCCGACCCTGGTCGACTGCCCGACCTGCCGCGACAAGAAGCTGCCCCACACCGCGTGCTCGACGTGCGGCACCTACGACCGGCGGCAGGTCATCACCCCGTCGGCCTGAGTCTTCTCCGCATCCCGGGGGGCGGCCCCGCGCACACGGCGCGGTCCGCCCCTCAAGGTGCGTGAAGGCACGACCACCCCGGCGCGCGACGTCGGCGTGGTGTCCGGCACGGCGGCCCGTGCCCGGAGCCGTGGTGCACGCCGGGATCAGCCGAACCGGCGCGCACCTCGTCTTCGCGGACCCGGCCGCGGGGCCACCGCCCCGACCGGCCGGCCCGACCGTCCCCCGCGTCCGCGGGGGACGGCCTCGGCCGTCCCTCCTCGTGCCGCGCTCTCCGCCGTCCCGGCCCTCCGGCCGGCGCGCCATCGAGGCGACCGCGCGTCCGCGCGCGGCGCACGGCCTGCGAGGAGGGCCCGTTGAGCGCCAAGAAGTCCGACCCCGCGCCCGACCGCGCGGAACTGACCCGCGCCCTCGGCGTCGAGGTCGAAGGCGCGCTGCTGGAGCGCGCGCTGACGCACCGTTCGTACGCGTACGAGAACGGCGGCCTGCCCACCAACGAGCGCCTGGAGTTCCTGGGCGACTCGGTGCTGGGCCTCGTCGTCACCGACACCCTGTACCGGGGGCACCCCGACCTGCCCGAAGGGCACCTGGCGAAGCTGCGCGCCGCCGTCGTCAACATGCGCGCGCTCGCGGGCGTCGCGCGCGGCCTCGGCGTCGGCGCCCACATCCGGCTCGGCCGCGGCGAGGAGGGCACCGGCGGCCGCGACAAGGCCTCGATCCTCGCCGACACCCTGGAGGCGCTGATCGGCGCCGTGTACGTCGACCGCGGGCTGGACGACGCGTCCGCGCTCGTCCACCGGCTGTTCGACGCCCTCATCACCCGCTCGGCGGGGCTCGGCGCGGGCCTGGACTGGAAGACGTCCCTGCAGGAGCTGACGGCCGTGGAGGAACTCGGCGTCCCCGAGTACCACGTCGCCGAGAGCGGCCCCGACCACCAGAAGACGTTCCGGGCGTCGGTGCGGGTCGGCGGCGAGACCTACGGGTCCGGTGAGGGCCGCAGCAAGAAGGAGGCCGAGCAGCACGCCGCCGAGGCCGCCTGGAACGCCATCCGCGACATCGCCGCCGAACGCGAGGGCGCCGAGAAGGCCGGCCGGGACGGTGACGCCGCCTCCGGCGCGAACGGCCGGGGGTCGCGTCCCGCGGGGCTCGCCGGTGCCTGAGCTGCCCGAGGTCGAGGTCGTCCGGCGGGGTCTGGCCCGCTGGACGACCGGCCGCACCGTCGAGAAGGCCGAGGTGCTGCACCCCCGCTCGGTGCGCCGCCACGACGCCGGTCCCGCCGACTTCGCCGGGCGGCTCGCCGGACGCGCCGTCCTGCCCCCGCGCCGCCGCGGCAAGTACCTGTGGCTGCCGCTGGCCGACCCCGCGGACGCCGCGGGCGCGCGGCCGTCCGAGGCGCTGCTGGCCCATCTCGGGATGAGCGGGCAGCTGCTCGTCGGCGAACCGGACCGGGAGACGCAGAAGCACCTGCGGGTGCGGATCGCGTTCACGGACGGTCCCGAAGCCGACCCGCTCGACCTGCGCTTCGTCGACCAGCGGACGTTCGGGCACCTCATGGTCGCCGACCTCGTCCCCGACGCCGTCGCCGGGGCCGCCGACCCCGCGCCGGACGGCACCGGGCTCGTCCCCGCCGCCATCGTGCACATCGCCGCCGACCCCCTCGAAGCCGCCTTCGACGGCGACGCGCTCTACCGGGCGCTGCGCCGCCGCAAGACCGGCGTCAAGCGCGCGCTGCTCGACCAGTCGCTGATCAGCGGCGTCGGCAACATCTACGCCGACGAGGCGCTGTGGCGGGCGCGGCTGCACTGGGCGCGCCCGACCGAGACGCTGACGCGCGCCGAGACCGACCGGGTCGTCCGGGCCGCGCAGGACGTCATGAGCGAGGCCCTCGCGGTCGGCGGGACGTCCTTCGACAGCCTGTACGTCAATGTTGACGGCGAGGGCGGCTACTTCGAGCGGTCCCTGGACGCCTACGGCCGCCGCGACGAGCCGTGCCGCCGCTGCGGTGCGCCGATCCGCCGCGACGAGTTCATGAACCGTTCGTCCTACAGCTGCCCGGTGTGCCAGCCGCGCCCGCGCCGCGCGCGGTACTAGGGTTCCCTGGTCGGCAGGGCGGGCGAGGGAGAACGCGAATGGACGACGAGGCGGTGCGGCTGACCGCGTGGGTGCGGGGCCGCGTGCAGGGCGTCGGGTTCCGCTGGTGGGTGCGGGCGCGCGCGCTCGAACTCGGCCTGGTGGGAAGCGCCGCGAATCTGCGCGACGGCCGCGTCGTGGTGGTGGCCGAAGGCCCGCGCGGAAACTGCCGGCGCCTGCTGGAGATGCTGCACCCCGACGCGTCCGGCGTCGACGGGCTGCCGGGCCGTCCGGGCGCCGTGACGGGAGTGACGGAACGGTGGGGCGAGCCGCGTGGGACGGCCGAGGGTTTCGAGGAACGATGATCGGGTAGGGAAGTCCGGTTCGTACCTGCTAAACTAGATGGTGAAAGGTTGTTACCGGCCTGTGATGTGCGTCTTGACCAGGACAGCGGCCGGTGCGACTCTAGACGATACGCGCACCGACATCAGTTGCTTCTCGTGCGCGATCCCTGCTGGTTGCTCAGCGTGGAGGACCTTTAGTCATGGCGAAGGCTCTACTCGGCCACGTCGGTGGTCCCGACCCCCGGATGGTCGCGGAGATGCGGCGCCTTCAGCAGCGCGTACGTGATCTGGAAGCCGAACTCGTACGGCTCCAGTCGGAGAACGACGCGCTCGCGACGGCGAACGAAGACGACGTGATGTCGCTCGCGGTAAAGGACCGTGAACCGGCACTGACCTAACGGTGCCGAAGAACCATCCAACAGGGACGCTGGTGCTCCGGCGTCCCAAAGTTCTTCCTGCGGCGTCTCGCTTGTGGCGGCGCCTGCGGTGAAGGCGCCGGGGCGCCCGCCACCGCGGGCGGCGCGTGCGATCGCCGCATCGCTCCGGCTCGCCCAGGGGCTCGCCGCGCCATCGTGATCCCGCAAGCTCGAACTCGGCTCCGCACTCGATCGCGGTGGTTCCGGTCCGCTCCGGCCGGGGAGCCGCGATCGGGACGGCGCGGCAGCGGGCCGCCGGGCGCTGTGACCGGTATCCTCCTCGCAATGCCCGGCCCCCGCGCGGCGTGACCTGCGGCGCGAGCAGGGGGCGGCCAACCGAGCACCGGGCCCGGCGGGGGCGGCCCTCCGGCGCCGCCGACCGCGCGCGCCCCGTCCCGTCCGTCCCGGTACATCGACCGGAGGAGGACGGCGAGCGCGTGTACCTGAAGAGCCTGACGTTGCGCGGCTTCAAGTCCTTCGCGTCGTCGACCACGCTGAAGTTCGAGCCCGGCATCACCGCCGTCGTGGGGCCCAACGGGTCCGGCAAGTCCAACGTCGTGGACGCGCTCGCGTGGGTGATGGGCGAGCAGGGCGCGAAGTCGCTGCGCGGCGGCAAGATGGAAGACGTCATCTTCGCCGGCACCGCGAACCGGGCGCCGCTCGGCCGCGCCGAGGTCGTGCTGACGATCGACAACGCCGACGGCGCGCTGCCCATCGACTACACCGAGGTCACGATCAGCCGGCTGATGTTCCGGTCGGGCAGCAGCGAGTACGCGATCAACGGCGACTCCTGCCGGCTGCTCGACATCCAGGAGCTGCTGTCCGACTCCGGCATCGGCCGCGAGATGCACGTCATCATCGGCCAGGGCCAGCTCGACCGGGTGCTGCACTCGGGGCCGGAGGGCCGCCGCGCGGTGATCGAGGAGGCGGCGGGCGTCCTCAAGCACCGCAAGCGCAAAGAGAAGGCGCTGCGCAAACTCGACGCGATGCAGGGCAACCTCACGCGCGTCCAGGACCTCACGGGGGAGTTGCGGCGGCAGCTCAAGCCGCTGGGCAAGCAGGCGGAGATCGCCCGGAAGGCCGCGGTGATCCAGGCCGACTGGCGGGACGCGCGGCTGCGGCTGCTGGCCGACGACCTGGTCACGCTGCGCACGAGGCTGGAGCAGGAAGCGGCCGACGAGGCGCAGATCCGCGAGCGGCGCACCGAGACCGAACGGGGCCTCGCGGAGGCGCAGGAGCGCGAGGAGACGCTGGAGGCCGCGGAGGCCGTCGAGGCGCCGAAGCTGAAGCAGGTCCAGGACACCTGGTACCGGCTGTCGGCGCTGCAGGAGCGGCTGCGCGGCGTCGCCGACCTGGCCGCCGAGCGGCACCGCAACGCCGCCGAGGCCCGCGACGACGAGCGCCGCGGCCGCGACCCGCAGGACATGGAGCGCGAGGCCGCCGAGATCCGCGAGCAGGAGGAGATGCTGCGCGCGGCCCTGGACGAGGCGCAGGACGGGCTCGCCGACGACCGTGGAGGAGCGGACGGGCGTCGAGGAGGCCCTCGCGGGCGAGGAGCGGCGGCTGCAGGCCGCCGCGCGCGCGCCGCGGACCGCCGCGAGGAGCTGGCGCGGCTGCGCGCCGCGTCGAGGCGCTGCGCATCAAGGCCGCGGCGGGACGGTCGGAGATCGGGCGGCTCACCGACGCGCGGGAGGAGGCGGAGCAGCGGGCCGAGACGGCGCGGGCCGAGTTCGAGGCGTTCGAGGCCGAGGTCGTCGAGGATCCCGCGCTGGCCGCCGAGCACGAGGCGGCGCAGGAGGCGCTCGCCAACCGCCAAGGACGCCGCCGAGCGGGCGCGGGCCGCGGTGGCGGGGCCGCGCGGCGCCGTCAAGGAGGCGCGGCAGGCATCGCCGCCGCGCGCGGCGCCGACCACTCCGCGCAGAAGCGGGTCACGGCGCTGCAGGCGCGCATCGAGCGTTCAACCTGACGCTGTCCGCCGGCCGCCGACGGCGCGAGGCGCTGCTGGAGGCGCACGGACGGCACCCTCGACGGGGTGCTCGGCACCGTTGCGTCGCTGCTGACCGTCCGTCCCGGGTACGAAGACGGCCGTGGCGGCGCGCGCAGGGAACGCCGCCGAGGCCGTCGCGGTCGGGTCGCTGGACACCGCCCAGGCGGCGCTCGCGCTGCTGCGGTCCCGCGCCGCCGGCCGCGCCGGGCTGCTCGTCGGCGGCGGGCCCGGCGGCGCGCCCGTGCGGACCGGCGGCGTCGACT
>NZ_MKJY01000174.1 GCF_001942465.1 Actinomadura sp. CNU-125 | reverse complement strand
GGAGGCGGGAGCCTTCTTCGCGGGCGCGGCGGCCGCCGCGGTGTCGTCCTCGATCTCCGGGGACGTCTCGGCACCGGTCGGCGGCACGGGCTCCGGGGTCTGCGCTGCCTTCGTGCTCCTGCGGGCCCGAGTCCGCGTGGTCTTCTTCGCGGGCGCCGCCTCCGCGGTCGCTTCGTCGGCGCTCTCCGCGCTCTCCGCGGCGGCCTCGGCCTCGGCCTCGGGCTTCGCGGCGGGCTCGGCCTCCTCGGCGGCGTCCCGCGCGGTCTGCGGCGGGCTCGGCGGGCGCGACCTCGCCGGTGGACTCCTCGCCGGGCTCCTGCACCGCCTCGTCCTCGGTCTCCTCCTCTTCCGCGGTCTCCTCCTCGCGGCGGGCGCGGCGGGCGCGGCCGTCTCGTCGACCTCGGGCGGCGGGCCCGCGGGACGGCTTGCGCGCGCGGACGCGTCGTCACGCCCGAGGTCGCCGCACCGTTCGTCTCGGTCGCGGCGTCGTTCTCGTTATCGGTGCCTTCGGCCTGCGCCGAATCGGCTTCGTTCTCTAGCATCCGGGCAATCTCCCGTCAGGCTCCCGGGCGCGACCACGCGTTCCGCCCTTCGGCGGATCGGTGCGGTGCGCCGCACGGGAACTCTCCGTCAGTCGGTGTCGCCACCGCCGTCGTCCGGCCGTGACGACGAAGTCGTCGGGGGCGCGCCCACCGTCCCTGCGGACCGGTTCCGTGTCACCACGGCTTCGGTCTCACGGGCGGGCGCCGACGGCATCCGCGCTCGCGGGTTCCCCGGGCCGCGGCCGCTGTGGGCCGCCGGTCGCCGCGGCGTCGTCGCCGGACGGCGGGCCGATCTCCCGGTCGGGATCCAGGGGATCCCCGAGGCCACCGGTGGCCGCGTCCAAAGGCCCCTGCGCCAGCCTGGTCACCAATGGCGGTGACGGCGGCGCGAGGTCGGCGATCTGGCGCAGACCGGTGAGGATGTCGTCGGGTCGAACGGCGGGTGTGGAATGCCGAACAACCATTCGAAGTATGGCACAAGGGGCATCCGCCGCCTCCGCGGCGCGCCGGTCCGGCTCGTCGGCCTCCGCCTCGAGCACGCTGACCGCGGCGCGCACGTCGAACCGGCGCCGCCCCTTCTTCGTGAGGCGCTCGACCTCGATGACGTCGGCGTCCAGGAACGCGGCCACGGCCGCGGCGGCGTCGCCCGCGGGCACGCCGTCCAGCCGGATCCGCCACCGGGACGCCTCGAGCCGATCGGCGAACGCGCCCGGTTTTACCGGCGCGTCTCCGGCGCCGCCCGCCCGCACCGGAACGACATCGACGATGTCGAGGCCGGGCGGCAGGGCCGCGTCGAGATCGGCCCGCACCCGCGCAGGGTCGCGGGTTTCGGTAAGCCCGATTTCGAGGTACTCGGCCTCACTGGCGACCCCTGTGGCCGCCGCACCCGCGTACGAGATCTTCGGGTGCGGGGTGAATCCGGCACTGAACGCGACCGGGATCCCGGCGCGCCGTACGGCGCGTTCCACGGCCCGGGAAATGTCGCGGTGGCTCGTGAACCGCAGCCTGCCGCGCTTGGCATAACGGACGCGCAGGCGCTGGATCACGGGGGCCGGTGCCGGTCCCTCCGGCTTGGGTGCCAGGGCTCTCGTCCTTCCTACTCGTGCCGAGTGTGAAAACGTCTCCCTATAGAGTACGGTGCCCCCGCCCCCGATGGAGACGCCCGACCCTCCCATTGGGGCCGCCACCCCCACGAACACCCCCGAAGGACCGCCCATCCGGTGCCCGGGACGGACCGGATTTCCTCCGCGAGTCGCACGTCCCCCGGCCGCGGTTTCGGTTTCAGACCACCGACAGCGGCAGGAGCTTCTTGCCGGTGGGGCCGATCTGGATCTCGGTGCCCATGGTGGGGCAGACGCCGCAGTCGTAGCAGGGCGTCCAGCGGCAGTCTTCGACCTCGGTCTCGTCGACGGCGTCCTGCCAGTCCTGCCAGAGCCACTCGCGGTCGAGGCCGGCGTCGAGGTGGTCCCAGGGCAGGACCTCGACCTCGTCGCTCGCGGACGGTGTACCAGTCGAGGTCGACGGGCTCGTCGGCGAGGGCCCGCTCGGTGCAGGCCGTCCAGCGGTCGTAGGAGAAGTGCTCGCTCCAGCCGTCGAAGCGGCCGCCGTCCTCCCAGACGGCGCGGATGGCGCGGCCGACGCGGCGGTCGCCGCGGGAGAGCAGGCCCTCGATGACGGACGGCTGGCCGTCGTGGTACCGCAGCCCGATCGCGCGTCCGTACTCCTTGTCGCCGCGCAGGTTGTCCTTGAGGGCGCGCAGGCGGGCGTCGACGGTCTCGTGGTCGCACTGGGCGGCCCACTGGAACGGGGTGTGCGGCTTGGGCACGAACCCGCCGATCGAGACCGTGCAGCGGATGTCCTTGCGGCCGGTGGCCGCGCGGCCCGCGGCGATGACGCGCTTGGCCATGTCGGCGATGGCGAGGACGTCCTCGTCCTCCTCCGTGGGCAGGCCGCACATGAAGTACAGCTTGACCTGGCGCCAGCCGTTCTCGTAGGCGGTGGTGACGGTGCGGATCAGGTCGTCCTCGGTGACCATCTTGTTGATCACCTTGCGCATCCGCTCGGAGCCGCCCTCGGGCGCGAAGGTGAGGCCGGAGCGGCGGCCGCCGCGGGAGAACTCGTTGGCGAGGGTGATGTTGAAGGCGTCCACGCGGGTGGACGGCAGGGAGAGGGAGGTGTTCGTGCCCTCGTAGCGGTCGGCGAGGCCCTTGGCGACGTCGCCGATCTCGCTGTGGTCGGCGCTGGAGAGGCTGAGGAGGCCCACTTCCTGGAAGCCCGACTCCGTCAGGCCCGTCTCGACCATGTCGCCGATGGTGGTGATCGACCGCTCCCGGACGGGACGGGTGATCATGCCCGCCTGGCAGAACCGGCAGCCGCGGGTGCAGCCGCGGAAGATCTCGACGCTGAAGCGCTCGTGCACGGTCTCGGCGAGGGGGACGAGCGGCTTCTTCGGGTACGGCCACTGGTCGAGGTCCATGACGGTGTGCTTCTCGACCCGCCACGGGACGCCCGGACGGTTCGGCGCGACGCGCTGGATGCGGCCGTCGGGCAGGTAGTCGACGTCGTAGAAGCGGGGCACGTACACGCCGCCGGAGGCCGCGAGACGCAGCAGGACCTCGTCGCGTCCGCCGGGCGCGCCCTCGGCCTTCCACTCGCGGACGACCTCGGTGATCGCCAGGACGATCTCCTCGCCGTCGCCGAGGACGGCGGCGTCGACGAAGTCGGCGATGGGTTCGGGGTTGAACGCGGCGTGCCCGCCCGCGACGACGATCGGGTGGTCGACGGTGCGGTCGGCGGCGTCCAGGGGGATGCCCGCGAGGTCGAGGGCGGTCAGCAGGTTGGTGTAGCCGAGTTCGGTGGAGAACGACACGCCGAACAGGTCGAACGCGCCGACGGGCCGGTGCGCGTCCACGGTGAACTGCGGGACGCCGTGCTCCCGCATGACGGCCTCCATGTCCGGGAACACCGCGTAGGTGCGCTCGGCGAGGACGCCCTCGCGCTCGTTCAGGATCTCGTAGAGGATCTGCACGCCCTGGTTCGGCAGCCCGACCTCGTAGGCGTCCGGGTACATCAGCGCCCACCGCACTTCGGCGTCGTCCCAGTCCTTGACCTGGGAGTTCAGTTCGCCGCCGACGTACTGAATCGGCTTCTGCACGCCCGGGAGCAGGGGCTCCAGCCGCGGGAAGATCGATTCGATGGGCATGGCGGTGTCCTCCGTGCAGTGGACATGGGAACGGACGGTCCAGCCTACCGATTCGCCGCCGCGCGTCGAACGCGTCAGTCGAAGGGCCTGCGGCGCAGGTGGACGGCCTGCAGCAGGCCGAAGCCGATCATGTTCGCGAACGTCGCGGAACCGCCGTAGGACACGAACGGCAGCGGCAGGCCGGTGATCGGCATGAGCCCGATCGTCATGCCGATGTTCTGGAACGCCTGGTAGCCGAACCAGCAGACGACGCCGGTGGCGACGAGCGTCCCGAACAGGTCGGCGGCCTGGGTGGCGATGCGGAGTCCGCGCCACAGGATGACGCCGATCAGCAGCACGATCACCGCGCCGCCGATGAAGCCGAGCTCCTCCCCCGCGACCGTGAAGATGAAGTCGGTCTGCTGCTCGGGGACGAAGTTGCCGCTGGTCTGCTCGCCCTGGAACAGCCCCTGGCCGTCGACGCCGCCGGAGCCGACGGCGATGCGCGACTGGCGGGCGTTGTAGCCGGCGCCGCGCGGGTCGGCGTCGGGGTCGAGGAACGCGGTGAACCGGTCGATCTGGTAGTCCTCCAGCAGCCCGAAGAACCACACGGAGAAGATCGCGAACGCGGAGCCGCCGACCAGCCCGAACATCCACCGCTTGCGCGTGCCGGAGATCACCAGCATGCCGAAGACGACGGCGATGAACACCAGTGTGGTGCCGAGGTCGGGCTGCATCAGGATCAGCACGGCCGGGACGCCCGCGAGGACGAGCGCGAACAGGATGTCGCGGGTGCCGGGGCCGATCTCGCCGTCCCGGGGTTCGCCGAGGATCATCGCGAGCAGCACGACCAGGCCGACCTTCGCGAACTCCGACGGCTGCATCTGGAACCCGCCGCCGATGACGATCCACGAGTGCGACCCGTTGATCGTCGCGCCGAGCGGCGTCAGGACGGCGACGAGGCCCGCGCAGGCCAGGCCGTACAGGATCGGGACGTACGCGCGCAGCAGCCGGTAGTCCAGCAGCGACACGACGGCGCCGAGCGTGAACCCGATCAGCAGGTTGATCGCGTGCCGCTTGACGAAGCCGTTCGGGTCCTGGCCCTGCTCGGCCAGCGTGTGGAACGTCGCGGAGCGGACCAGGAGCGCGCCGAGCACCGACAGGGCGAGCACCGCCAGGCACAGCGGCCAGTCGAGCCCGCGCAGCGCGGCGAACCGGCCGCGCCACCGCGACCGCGTCGCGTACCCGTCGACCGTCCCGGCCTTGGCCCCGGTGATCACGGCGCCGCGTCCCGCACCGGTGCCGCGCCCTGGTCGGGGACCTTCGGCACCTCGGTGGGGAGGCGCCCGTCGTCCAGGATGGGTTCCTTGTCCTTCGTGCCGTACATGGCGTCCCAGATGTTGCGGACGATCACACCGGACGTCGAGGCGCCGAAGCCGCCCTGCGAGACCATCGCGACGATCGCGTAGCGGGGCTCCTTCACCGGGCCGAACGACGCGAACCAGGACATGTCCTCCTGGCCCCACCGTTCGGCGGTTCCGGTCTTGCCGCCCACGGCGACGCGCTTGAAGTCGAACCCGCTGAACGCCCCGGCGGCGGTGCCCTTCTTCGGGACCTCCGCGAGCGCGTCGCGCATGTAGGCGAGGACCTTCTCGTCGACGGGCAGTTTCTCCGGCTCCGGCGGCTCGATCTTCCGGACGACCGTGCCGTCGTGCCGGACGACCGCGACGCCGATCCGCGGGGTGTGCAGCTTCCCGCCGTTGGCGAGGGCGGCGTACGCGCGGACGAGCTGCAGCGGCGTGACCATCACGTTGCCCTGCCCGATCGACAGGTTGGCGGCGTCGCCCGCGCGCCACACCATGCCTTCGGCGCAGTTCTCGTGGGCGACCTGCTTGAGGTACGCGGCGCGGGCCGGGTCGGTCTTGGCGACCTTCGGGTAACCCGACTTGGCGTGCTTGCAGCTGGAGTCCTTGGTGGCCTCCCAGTACTCGCGCTTCCACTTCGCGTCGGGGATGCGGCCTTCGCTCTCGGACGGCAGGTCGATTCCGGTGCGGGAGCCGAACCCGAAGTCGCGGGCCGTCTCCACCATCGGGTTCTTCGCGTCCAGCGGGGCCTTCCGCCCGCCGTTGTGCAGCCACATCTCGTGCGCGAACTTGTAGAAGATCGTGTCGCAGGACTTCACGAGGGCGGTGTGCAGGTTCATCGGGCCGAGGTTGGCGCTCTGGAAGTTGTTGAACGCGCGGCTGCCGACCATGTACGACCCGGGGCAGTTGTAGGTGCCCTTCAGGTCGTATCCGGCGCGGATCGCGGCGGCCACCGACGACACCTTAAAGGTGGAGCCGGGCGGGCCCATGCCCTGCGTGACCCGGGAGATCAGCGGGTTGTTGTTCTTCTCCCCGAGCAGGGCGTCGTACTTCTCCTGGGAGATGCCGCCGGTCCACACGCTCGGGTCGTAGGACGGGGCGCTCGCCATCGCGACCATCCGGCCGGTCCGGACGTCCATGACGACGGCCGCGCCGGAGTCGGCGGGCCGGCCGGCCTTGCGGGCGCGGTCGATGCCCTCCTTGAGCGCCTTCTCCGCGGCGCCCTGCACCTCGGCGTCGATGCTGGTGACGATGTTGTTGCCGGTGACGGGCGCCTTCTCCTCGGCGATGCCGGTGACGCGGCCCTGGCTGTCGACCAGCACCCGGCGGTACCCGGCCTCGCCGCGCAGCTCCTTGTCGTACTGCGCCTCCAGCCCGGCGCGGCCGACGAGGTCGACGGCGCTGTACCCGGTGACCTTGATGCCCTGCCGCTCGGCCATCTCCTCCTCCGTGATCGGCTGGAGGTAGCCGAGCGTCTGCACGGCGGACGCGTCGTACGGCTGGGGGTACACGCGGGTCGCCTGGATCTGCGCGGTGATGCCGGGGAAGTCCTCCTTGCGCTCCACGATCTGCAGCGCGGCCTTGGGGTCGGTGTGGTCTTCCACGGGGATCGGCTGGTACGGCGAGCCGGGCCAGCACGGCCGCTGCACCGTGGGACCGCACAGCCGGATCTTCTTCTCGATCTCGGCGACGCTGGTGTCGAGGACCTCCGCGAGACGCCGCAGGACGGCGTCGCCGCCGTCGTCCTGCCGGGCGAGCGCGGTCCGGTCGACCGACACGACGAGCGAGCTGCGGTTGCGCGCGAGCGGGCGGCCCTTGTCGTCCAGGATCATGCCGCGCAGCGCCGGGACGACGATGTCGCGGGTGCGGTTCTGCGCGGCGATCGACGCGTAGCGCTCGCCGTCCAGGATCTGCAGGGTCCACAGGCGGCCGAGCAGGACGAGCAGCAGCGCGCCGACGAGCACGTACAGCACGACGAGCCGGAAGTGCGTGCGCGGGTTCACAGGCTCCCGCTCCGTCCCGACATCGCCCGGTAGCGGGCGGCGGGCACCGTGAATCGGTCGCCGCGGGCACCCCGGACGCCGCCGCCCTCGCCGCGTTCGTACCGGCGGGTGGCGCGCAGCACCGCCCACACCACGAACGGGCTGGCGATCACGGTGTAGAGGACCTGCAGCGGGACCATGCCGGACACGGTGGCCCAGTCGGCGCGCGGGTCGCCGAGCAGCATGCCCGTCCCGCCGTACAGGACGATCCCGGCGAGGGCGCCCGCGGCGACACCGAAGAACGGCACGGCCGACTGCCGGTCGACGCCGTCGGCGGCGGTGCCGCACAGGTACCCGATGACGCAGTAGACCAGCGCGTACCGTCCGATGGTGTGGTCGGCGGGCGGGACGATGTCGGCGGCCAGGCCCGCGCAGAAACCGGTGATCACGCCGGTTCCGGATCCGGCGACGAGCGCCAGCGCGACGACGGTGAGCAGCACCAGGTCGGGCTGGACGCCGCCGGGCAGCGGCAGCCGGTTCGCGACCGACACCTGCAGGATCAGGGCGACCGCGACGACCGCGGCGGCGACCAGGCCGCGACCGGCCGGCGACGCCTCCGGTTGGTTCAGCACGTCACTCTCCCGTGCTCGATTGCGGGGACGGGCTCCGCTCGCCGCTCGGCCGCGCCTCGGTCTCGCCGTCGGGCGAGGATCCGGGGCTCGGTGATCCGCTCGGCCGCGGCGTCCGCGACGGCGTGGGGGTGGGCGTGGGGGTCGGTTTCGGCTTGGGCGGCAGGACCGAGTCGCGCGGGTCGGTCTTGGGCGGGGCGACGACGACCGCGACGACGTCCAGGGCGCTGTAGCGCACGAACGGACGGACGTGCGCGGTGCGGGTGAGCCCGCCGGTGCCCTTCTCGACGCGTTCGACGACGCCGATCGGGACGCCCGGCACGTACGGGCGCTGCCCCTGCGAGCCGAACGTGACGATGCGCTGCCCGACCTTGATCGGCGCGCCCGCGTTGAGCAGCTGGAACCGCAGCGGGGACTCGGAGTCGCGCCCGTGCCGGCCGTTGCCCTGGAGGATCCCGATTTCCTTGGAGTCTTCGAGGCGGGCGCCGACCGCCGAGGTCTGGTCGGTGGCCAGCATGACGGTCGCGGTGGCGGGGCCGACGCGGGTGACGCGCCCGACGAGGCCCTGCGCGCTCATCACCGTCATGTCGGGCTTGATGCCGCTGCGGCTGCCGATGTCGATCGTGACGGTGTCCTCGTAGCCGTGCCCGGCGGAGATCACCCGCGCGGCGGCGATCTCGTAGCCGCCCATCCCGGCGGTGCCGAGCAGCCGCCGGAGCTGTTCGGAGTGCTCCTTGTCGAGCTCCGCCGAACGCAGCTGTTCGCGGAGCAGCTGGTTCTGCCGGGCGAGCCGCTCGGCGCGGCGGCGCTGGCCGGGCGCGTCGGTGATCGCGTCGAAGGTGTTGCCGATCGGCCGGACGATCGCGGCGGACGCGGCCTCGACCGGGCCGAACACCGCCGCGCCGAGTCCGCGCAGGCCGCGCAGCGGGGAGTCGTCCCCGCCGCGGTGGTCAATGGTGATCATCGTGAGCGCCGCGACGAGCAGCACGCCGAGGATCACGCGGGTGCGCCGGGTGTCCCTCACCCACCGACCTCCCGTTTCTAGTGGACCCGCTCAGCGAACGGCCGGGGCTCAGTGACGGGGTTCGGGGACGAGGACCTGGCGGAGCGACTCGAAGTCCTCCACGCATTTGCCGGTGCCGAGCGCGACCGAGTCGAGCGGGTTGTCCACGAGGTGGATCGGCATGCCGGTCTCCTCGCGGAGCCGCTCGTCCAGGTTCTTCAGCAGCGCACCGCCGCCGGTCAGCGCGATTCCACGGTCCATGATGTCCCCCGAAAGCTCGGGCGGGCATTTGTCGAGCGTGGTCTTCACCGCGTCAACGATGCTGTTGACCGGCTCCTCGATGGCCCGCCGCACCTCTTCAGCGGAGATCACGACGGTCTTCGGCAGCCCGCTGACCAGGTCGCGGCCGCGGATCTCGGCGTGCGGCTCCTCGTCGCCGCCGGGATAGGCCGAACCGATGGCCATCTTGATCTCCTCGGCCGTCCGTTCCCCGAGCATGAGGGAGTATTCCTTCTTCGAGAAGGAGATGATCGCCTGGTCGAGCTCGTCGCCGCCGACGCGGACCGACTGGCTCGTGACGATCCCGCCGAGCGAAATGATGGCGACCTCGGTGGTGCCGCCCCCTATGTCGACGACCATGTTGCCGGTCGGCTCGTAGACGGGCAGGCCGGAGCCGATGGCGGCCGCCATGGGCTCCTCGATGATGTAGACGCGGCGGGCGCGGCCTGGTAGCCGGCCTCCTTGACGGCGCGCTGCTCCACACCGGTGATCCCGCTCGGCACGGCGACCACGATCCGCGGTTTGGCGAAGTGCCTGCGCTTGTGGACCTTCTGGATGAAGTAGCGCAGCATCTTCTCGGTGACGTCGAAGTCGGCGATGACGCCGTCCTTCAGCGGGCGGACCGCGACGATGTTGCCGGGCGTGCGGCCGATCATCCGCTTCGCCTCGAGCCCCACGGCCACGATCTTCCCCGTGTTGGTGTTGATCGCGACGACGGACGGTTCGTTGAGGACGATGCCACGCCCGCGCACGTAGACCAGCGTGTTGGCGGTACCCAGATCGACCGCCATGTCACGGCCGAGAAACGACAGCTTGTTACCCATGAAAAAGGGAGCCCTTCACGATTGTCGGGCGTTCATAGCGGCGTGTCCATGGTAACGCGAGAGTGGCTGTCAGGGCAGGTACCCCGGGGCCGCGAGTCACCGAAAAAACGGGTGCTGACCAGGCTTGTTTTAGTTAAAGATGCGCGGGCCGGAGGTTTCCGGCCCGCGCGTCGTCGATCGTCGTCAGCCCAGTTCCGGGAAGAACAGCTTGATCTCCCGGTCGGCGGAGTAGGTCGAGTCGGAGCCGTGCACGATGTTCTCCCCGATCTCCAGGGCGAAGTCGCCGCGGATGGTGCCGGGGGTGGCGCTCACCGGGTCGGTGGCGCCGGCCAGCGCCCGGAACGCCTCGATCGCGCGGGGGCCCTCGACGACCATCGCGACCAGCGGGCCACCGGTGATGAACTCGACCAGCTCGCCGAAGAACGGCTTGCTCGCGTGCTCCTCGTAGTGGGCCTCGGCCGTCTCGCGGGGCAGGGTGCGCAGTTCCAGCGCGACGAGCTTCAGGCCCTTGCGCTCGATCCGCGAGACGACCTCGCCGACCACGCCGCGGCGGACGCCGTCGGGCTTGACCAGGACAAGAGTGCGCTCGGACACGAGTGAATCTCCTCAGGAAGGTTGGGATATGCGCGCGAATCCTACCGGGCCGCCGAAGTTCCGGACGCGTTCGCCGCGCTGCGCCGTCCCGCCGCGGGCCGCGCGTCCCGTCCGTTGCGCGCGGCGCGCACCGCCGGTACGGCGGCGACGAGCCCGGCCGCCGCCGCGATGCACAGCCACGCGTACTGGCCCTGGACGAGCCCGGCGAGGCGCTGCGCGTCGGTCTCGGGACGGATCCGCGCCAGCGACGCGGCCTGCAGCGACAGCGCCGGCCTGCTGCCCCGCCAGCACCGCCGGGAAGCACAGCGACAGGCCGAACAGCGCGGCGCCCGCGCCGCGCCCCGCAGCGACGCGGCCAGCGCCAGCCCGCGCCCGCGCCGAGCGGGACGAGCAGCAGCGGCGGCGCCCAGCGTCCGCCGCCGACCGCCGCGAGCAGCACCGCCCCGGCCGGCAG
>NZ_MKJY01000173.1 GCF_001942465.1 Actinomadura sp. CNU-125 | reverse complement strand
GGGCAAAGTTTAAATTTGTACGACGGGGATTGAGCCGTTCGGGGCGTTCGTTCGTGTATGGGGGTATGGGACTCGTTATCCGTTTGGTCGTGGCCGCCGGGTTGGTGGTCGACGCGGTCGTGCATTGGATCTACGCGCCGGACATGGCTTACGTGCAGGGCGGTGCGATCTCCGGCGAGCTGCTGTTCCAGGTGCAGGCGGCGGTCGCGGGGGTGGCGGCCGTGGTGGTGCTGGTGGTCGGGAGCCGGTGGGCGTACGCGCTGGGCTTCGTGGTGGCGGGGAGCGCGGTGGGGGCGCTGCTGCTGTACCACTACGTGGACGTGGGGGCGCTCGGGCCGTTGCCGGACATGTACGACCCGATCTGGTACACGGAGAAGTGGCTCAGCCTTGTGGGCGAGGGGATCGCGACGGTCGCGGCGGCGGCCGGGTTCGCGCTGGCCGGACGGGCGCGGGAGCGGGAGCCCGAACCCGTCGGTTGAGAGCAGGTGCGGCCGTCAGGCGGCTGTTTCGGCGCGGGCGGGGGCCGTTACGGCGTCGATGAAGCGGGCCGTGTCGCGCATGGCGGCGCTCGCCTCCGGGAGGACGCGGTTCAGGAGCTGGAAGACGTGCATCTGGCCGTTCCAGACCTGGAGTTCGCAGTCGGCGCCCGCGGCGGTGAGGGCGTCGGCGAGGGCTTCGGCCTCGGGACGCAGGACCTCGGCGCCGCCGACCTGGATCAGGACGGGCGGTGTGTTCGTCCACGCGCAGGTGAGGAGCGCGACGCGGGGGTCGTCGAAGCCGTCCGGGCCGACGACGAGGCGGGCCACGCGGCGGGCGGAGCGCGCGCTGATGTAGGGGTCGCGCGCGCGGGCCTGGGCGGAGAGTTCGCAGGTGAGGTCGACCCACGGGGAGAAGAGGACGACGCCCGCGGGGGACGGCAGGCCGGTGCGGCAGATCTCGGCGGTGAGGGCGGCCGCGAGGTGGCCGCCGGCGGAGTCGCCCGCGAGGACGATGCCGCCCGCGGGGACGCCGCGGGCGAGCAGCCACCGGTAGGCGGCGACGGCGTCTTCGAGGGGCGCGGGGAAGGGGTGTTCGGGCGCGAGGCGGTAGCGGGGGACGAGGACGGGGAGGTTCGTGTCGAGGGTGAGGCGCGCGGTGATGGAGCGGTGCGTCCGGGGCGAGCAGATCACGTAGCCGCCGCCGTGCAGGTACAGGATCGCGCCGGGGGCCGCCTCGGCGTCGCGGGCGACGACCCATTCGCCGGTGACGGGCGGTTCGCCGGATTCGACGCCGGGGTCCTGGAGGGGGACGTATCGGACGCGCTGGGTGTGGCGCATCAGGAGGGACGCGGCGTCGACGGTGGAGCGCGCGGTGCGGATGCTCCCGGCGTGGCCGGGGATGCGGTCCATGATCGGGTGGACGCCGAGGCGGAGCGCGTTGCTGATCACGCGGCTGCGAACGCTCGGGTCCATCGGGCCTCCCCAGGTTGCGGTCAGGTAGATATATGCCCAACTCCGGACAGTTGCTCACGTCACGCGTTGGAAACGGAATCGGGTTCGGGTGTGAGCCGCGCCATAGCCACGTCGCGATAGCGTGAGGCCATGAGCAGTCCCGCCCCTGACACTCCCGGACCGTGCGGGCTCGAGATCCTCTGGGACGAGCGGCTCACCTCCTACGATTTCGGGCCCGGGCATCCGATGAATCCCGTCCGGGTGGAGTTGACGATGCGGCTCGCGCGCGAGCTGGGCGTCCTCGACCGTCCGAACGTGCGGGTCGTCGCGCCGAAACCCGCGGACGACGCGTTGCTGCGGCTGGTGCACGAGGAGTCCTACATCGCGGCCGTCAAGCACTCGGGCGCGACCGGCCTGCCGGAGCCGCGGTACGGGCTCGGCACCGACGACAACCCGGTGTTCCTCGGCATGCACGAGGCGTCCGCGCTGGTCACGGGTGCTTCGGTCGCGGCGGCCGAGGCGGTGTGGACGGGCGCGGCCGAGCACGCGGCGAACGTCGCCGGGGGGTTGCACCACGCGTTGCGGGGGGCGGCGAGCGGGTTCTGCGTCTACAACGACCCGGCGATCGCGATCGCGTGGCTGCTGGGGCAGGGCGCCGAGCGCGTCGCGTACGTGGACGTGGACGTTCACCACGGTGACGGTGTGCAGGCCGCGTTCGCCGACGATCCGCGGGTCCTGACGATCAGCCTGCACGAGACGCCGCGCACGCTGTTCCCCGGCACCGGGTTCCCGAACGAGACGGGCGCGGCGGGCACGTCGGTGAACGTGGCGCTGCCGCCCGGCACCGGGGACGCGCTGTGGCTGCGGGCGTTCGACGCGGTCGTCCCGCCGCTGCTGCGCCGGTTCCGGCCGCAGGTCCTGGTCACGCAACATGGCGCGGACGCGCACGCGCTCGATCCGCTGGCCCACCTGACCCTGAGCGTGGACGGGCAGCGGACGGCCGCGGCGGCGCTCCACCGGCTCGCGCACGAGACGGCGGGCGGGCGCTGGGTGGCGACCGGGGGCGGCGGCTACGAGCTGGTGCAGGTCGTCCCGCGCACGTGGACGCACCTGCTGGCGGAGGCCGCGGGCGGGCCGATCCCGCCGCAGACGGCGACGCCGGACGACTGGCGCGAGTTCGTCCGGCAGCGGACCGAGGAGATCGCCCCGCGCCGGATGACGGACGGGACCGACGTGGTGGAGGTGCACAGGTGGGGGAACGGCTACGATCCGGCGAATCCGGTCGACCAGGCGGTGCTGGCGACGCGGCGGGCGGTCTTCCCGGAGCACGGGCTCGATCCGATGACGGACGAGTGACGGCCGCGCCCACCCGTGCGGACCTGCGGGCCCACCTCGTCCGGACGATGATCGCCGGTGACGTCGCGACGCCCCGGCAGAACAACCTCCTGCACTTCCGCCGGATGGCCGCGGGCCACCCGTACTACCAGTTCGGCCTGCGGTTCGAGTCGTCTTGGACGGAGCGGGACGTCCTGGAGATGATGGTCGAGCGGTGCGGGGTCGACCCCGATCCCCGGCACATCTACGGGGACGACACCATCGATCCCGACATCACTCTGGACACGCTGGAGGCGATGGGGGAGCGCATCGGCCTTGCGGCGAGCAGGAAGGAAACCGTGGTCGTCGCCACGGGGCATCCGGCCACGCTCACACCCCTTTACCAAGCCGTCGCGCGCGCTCTGCTGGACGCCGGGTGCACGGTGCTGACGCCCGCGCAGGGGTGGACGTACGAGATCGACACCGACTACGGCGGCTCGGATCTGCGCCGTCTGGTCTACGCGAAGCCGGGCGTGGCGATGCTGGAGAGCGAGGACGGCCGTACGCAGCACACGCACGACCCCCACGCGATGGAGGCGATGCTCCGCGAACTGGCCGCCGATAGCGCGTCCGGGGGGTCCCGGGACGGTAAACCGGAATTGTGGCCGGATCTGGCCATCGCCGATCACGGGTGGGCCGGAGCGGCCGGACAGGCGGGCATCGACACCGTCGGTTTCGCGGACTGTAACGATCCGGCGCTGTTCGCCGGCGCCGCCGAAGGCAAGATCGACGTGGTCGTCCCGCTGGACGACGGGGTGAATCCGCACCATTACACCCCTTTGACCGCCTACATCCTTGGGCACGCGGGGCTGAATCCGGCCGACTGATTCCCGGCCGCCACGATGGTTCCCTCGGTTGATAATCACCCTGGGTGACGGCGGCGGGCGGACGTGGAGCATGTGCTCGTCCGGAACCGCCCGTGACACCTGAGACGCAGGTCGGTGAGGGGTTCCGCTTCACATCCGACGGTTTCGTCACGCAGTGTGTTCGGGCGTGGCGAGGCGTGCGTATCAGCACTGTGGCGGCCCGGCAAGGTCCGGAGACAGAAATGCGTGGAATCCCCTCTTGCGACGCGCGATACGCGATTTACGCTGGAGGAAGTACACGTGCGTGATCAAAGTCACCCGATGGGCCGGTGCGCGGCACGTGTGGAAGAGGGCGTCCGATGAGTTCAGGCGAGCGACCTCTGAGTGAGGTCAGGTTCCTGACGGTGGCCGAAGTGGCGGCGGTGATGCGGGTGTCCAAGATGACCGTCTACCGCCTCGTCCACTCGGGCGAGCTGCCCGCGATCCGCGTGGGCCGCTCGTTCCGCGTCCCCGAGCAGGCCGTGCACGACTACCTGCGCGAGGCGTACATCGAAGCCGGATGACGGGGCGGCGGCGCTGCGGGCGATGCGTCCGGAGCCGCCGCCGGGCCGGCACCCGGCCGAGTGACGGGGAACAGGACGGGACCCGCCGGCGGGGCGACCGCCGGAGACGGGAGGACACCGCACGGGACGGGCGTGCGCGCCCGCCCCCGCGGAAGCGGCGGCGTCCGGTGCCGTGCTCGGCGCGGTGCCGGGCCCCCGCGCCGACGTGCGTTCGCGGGGCGTTCGGGAAACGTCCGCGCGGTGTTCGCGCGGGGCCCGTGGCCGCTCCGCGCCATGCCGACGCATGTTCCGCGCCGGTACGGCGGTACTCTTGACCACTGGACCGTGCGCGCATCATCGAGTGAGCAGACGAGCGACCTCGCCTGCGGCAGGTCCGGACCGCACATCACCCGATACGCCGAGCGAGGTCCCGTGGGCTCTGTCATCAAGAAGCGTCGTAAGCGGATGGCGAAGAAGAAGCACCGCAAGCTGCTGAAGAAGACGCGCATCCAGCGCCGCAACAAGAAGTGATCACCCCGGCCGCTCGGCCGTAGGGGGTAGGGGCCCACAGTGTCGTCCACGCCCGCCGCGGCCCGTGTCGTCCTCGTCACGGGCGTGTCCCGTTTCCTGGGGGCGCGGGTCGCGCACGCGCTGCAGGCCGATCCGGGCATCGAGCGGGTGATCGGGGCGGACACGGTCCCGCCCACGGCGCCGCTCGGCCGCACCGAGTTCGTCCGCGTGGACATCCGGACGCCCGGCATCGCGAATCTCATCGCGTCCGCCGGGGTCGACACGGTGGTGCACCTCAACCTGGTGACGTCGCCGTCCGTGCCGCGGGCGAAGGTGAAGGAACTCAACGTCATCGGCACGATGCAGCTGCTCGCGGCGTGCCAGCGCTCGCCCGACATGCGCAGGCTCGTCATGCGGTCCTCGGCCGCCGTGTACGGCTCCTCACCGAGGGATCCGGCGGTCTTCACCGAGCTGGACGAGCCCGTCGAGGCGCCGGAGTCGGGGTACGCCAAGGACGCGGTCGAGGTCGAGGGCTACGTGCGCGGCCTGATGCGCCGCCGCTCCGACCTGGCCGTGTCCGTGCTGCGTTTCGCGAACTTCGTCGGCCCCGGCGTGGACTCGCCGTTCACGCGCTACCTGGGTCTTCCGGTCGTCCCGACGGTGCTCGGATTCGATCCCCGGCTCCAGTTCGTGCACGCCGACGACGGCGTCGAGGTGCTGCGCCGGATGACCGTCGAGGACCATCCCGGCTGCTTCAACGTCGCCGGGGACGGCGTGCTGCTGCTCTCGCAGGCGCTGCGCCGCGCCGGGCGGCCGTCGGTGCCGGTGCCGGCCCCCTCGATCTCCGTCGCCGGTGACATGGGACGCCGATTCGCGGGCATGTCCGGATTCTCGCCCGAGCTGCTGCGCTGGCTCGCCCACGGGCGGGTGGTCGACACGTCCGGCCTGGCGAGGGAGCTGGCCTGGCGGCCGAAGTACGACACCGAGGCCGCCTTCGCCGACTTCGTCGCCGCCCGGGGTCCGGGCCGCGGCCCGCTCGGCCGGGCGGCCGCCGCGCTGGGCTCCCGTCGCTGAAAGGGAGGCACGATGAACGCCCACCATGAGGCCGATGAGGGCGCCCGGATCATCCCGCTCGCCACGGCACGGGGACGGGACGGCGGCGGCGGGCGCGGCGGACGCGACGTGCGGCCCGCCTCCCGGCGCGGCGACGATCCCGCGGACGCTCCCGGGGACGCGGCGTCCACCGGGCACGGGCCCCTCGAACCCGGCTCCTTCGAACGCCGGGTCGCGGCCGGACTGGAGTTCCTCGGCCGTCGCCTCACCGGCGACTACGAGGTCGACGAGTTCGGCTTCGACCCCGAGTTCAACGGCACGGTGCTGCTGCCGGCCGCCCGCGCCCTGTACGAGCGCTGGTTCCGGGTGGAGCTGTCGGGCGTCGAGAACGTCCCGCCGGACGGCGGCGCGCTGATCGTCGCGAACCACTCCGGGACGCTGCCGCTGGACGGCCTCATGCTCTCGGTCGCGCTGCACGACCACGCGGGCCGCGACGTGCGGCTGCTGGGCGCCGACCTGATCTACCAGGTGCCCGTCCTCGGCCACCTGTCCCGCAAGGCGGGGCACACGCTGGCCTGCCGGGCCGACGCCGCCCGCCTCCTCGGCAAGGGCGAGCTCGTCGGCGTGTTCCCCGAGGGGTTCAAGGGCGTCGGCAAGCCGTTCGCCGACCGCTACCGGCTGCAGCGGTTCGGGCGGGGCGGGTTCGTCGGGACGGCGCTGCGCGCGGGCGTCCCGATCGTGCCGTGCGCGATCGTCGGCGCCGAGGAGATCTACCCGAAGATCGCCGACCTGCGGCCGCTGGCCCGCCTGCTCGGCCTCCCGTACTTCCCGGTGACGCCGACGTTCCCGCTGCTGGGGCCCGCGGGCCTGGTCCCGCTGCCGTCCAAGTGGATGATCGCCTTCGGGGAGCCGATGTACCTGGACGACTACGAGCCCGACGACGCCGACGATCCGATGACGGTCTTCGAGATCAACGACCACGTGCGCGAGAACGTCCAGCGGATGCTGCACCAGACGCGCCTGCGGCGCGGCCCCGCGTTCTTCTGACGGACGTCCGGCCGCCGTCCGGCTCCGGTCAGCCGGAGGTGAGCGCGGCGAGGTCGAGGGGCGGCTGCTCGACCGTCCGGGCGAGGATGCCGAGGGTGGCGCGCAGGCCCGCCTCCGGGATGACGGGGAAGATCCCCTTGTCGCGGTACTCCTCGGTGATCCGGCTCCAGTCGTAGTAGGACGTGACGAGGCTGCCTTCCTCGGCGGGCTCGACGCGGTAGCCGTAAAGGTGCTCGATGTGCGGCTTGATCACGCCCTCGACCGTCCACTGGATGTGCGCGTCCGGCTTGAATTCGGTGATGACGACGGTGACGTCGTACTTGCCGAACGGGAAGTCGTTGAGGGATTCGCGGTCCATGTGGACGACGAACCGGTCCCCGGCCTTCGCGACCCGGTCGCCCTCGGCCGACTGCAGCATCCCGGAACTGTCGATCGCCACGTGCCCCCGCGGGTCGCACAGCACCGCGAACACCGTCGCGGGCGGTGCGGCGATCGTCCGCTGAACCTCGAATCGCTCTTCCATGGTCGAACCCTTGCATACCGGACGTGCCGCCGGTAGTTCAGTGCGCGGCCGGGAGGTAGATCGTCTCGCCGTGTTCACGTGCGCGCCGTGCGGCGGGGACGCGCGGGGCGAGCGCGGGGGCGAGGTTCGCCTCGGCGTCGGCCCACGTGAAGAAGGCGAACGCGTCCAGTTCGTCCTCTTGCAGGCGGATCGCGGACGGGTCGGGGACGGTGCCGCCGTCGAACGTGAAGTGGATCATCGGGCGGGGCATGTCGTCGTCCGGCGGGACGACGTCGACGACGAGCAGCCGCCGGGCCTCGATCGGCAGCCCGAGCTCCTCGCGGACCTCCCGTTCGGCGACCCGGTGCGGCGCCTCGCCCGCGTCCATCGCCCCGCCCGGTATCTGCCAGTACGGCCGGTAGTTCGGCTTCACGAGCAGGACGCGGCCGCGGTCGTCGGTCAGCAGGGCACCGGCGGACACGTGCGCGGTCGGGAGCGTGGCGTACCACTCGCGACGCGGCAGGTACGGCACGTCAGGACCGGTAGTGCTTGCGCAGCGCCATTCCCGCCGCGACGCCGCCCGCGAGGGCGCCCGCCCCGGCGGCGGCGGGGAGCGCGACCATCGTGACCTTGCGTCCCGTCCGGAAGTCGTGGACGGGCCACTCGTTCGCCTTCGCGTGGTCGCGGAGCGCGGCGTCGGGGTTGACCGCGTGCGGGTGCCCGACGGCGGTCAGCATCGGCAGGTCGTTGATCGAGTCGCTGTAGGCGGAGCAGCGCGTCAGGTCGAGCCCCTCGCGCTGCGCCAGCGCCCGGACGGCCTCGGCCTTCGCGGGCCCGTGCAGCAGGTTGCCGACGAGGCGGCCGGTGTAGACGCCGTCGCGGGTCTCGGCGACGGTGCCGAGCGCGCCGGTGAGGCCGAGCCGGTGCGCGATCGTCCGGGCGACCTCGACGGGGGTCGCGGTGACGAGCCACACCTGCTGCCCGGCGTCGAGGTGCTGGAGGGCGAGGGTGCGGGTGCCGTGCCAGATGCGGTCGGCCATCACCTCGTCGTAGATCTCCTCGGTGAGCCGCACGATCCCCGCGACGCGCTGCCCGGCGACGAACGACAGCGCGGCCTCCTTGGCGCTGCCGATGTGCTCGGAGTTCTCGGTGCCGCGCAGCCGGAACGACGCCTGGCCCCAGGCGAACATGGCCAGGTCGCGCATCGTGAACAGCTTGCGGCGGGCCAGCCCGCGCGCGAAGTAGTAGATCGACGCGCCCTGCATCATCGTGTTGTCGACGTCGAAGAACGCCGCCGCGGCGGGGTCGGGCTCGGGGAGCGGTTCGGGCTCGGCGGCCGCCGCGGCGGCGGCCCTCCCGGCGCTCACAGGGTCCTGGTTCTTGCCGCGCTGCCAGAATCGCCGCATGGGCGAAGCCTAGTCTGCCGCGGTACCCGCGCCGTCGTCCCGGGCGCGGTTGCGGCCGTCCTCGCCGCGCGCCGCCGCCGTCACCAGCCGCTCCCGCAGGCCCGCCCGGAAGTCCGGGTCGGGGCCGGGCGGTCGCGCCCGCAGGTGGGCCAGTGGATTTCCCCGTCCGACGATCTTGGCTCGCCCGCTTCGCAATGACGCTCCCTTCCTGCCCGCACAACGAGCCGAACCCGCTTCGGGTTACGGCCCGCCGTTCGGTGCCCCGCCCGCTGCCGGACGGCGGCGTGCGTCGCGGACGGCGCCGCGCGTCGGCCGGCGGGACGGGGGCGTGGGACGTCTCAGCCCTGCAAGTCGGCCGGGAGCATGCGGGCCAGCGAGCGGACGGCACGGTACTGCAGGGCCTTGATCGCGCCCGACTTCTTGCCCATGATCAGCGCGGTCTCGGCGACCGACAGACCGTGCAGGAAGCGCAGCACCACGCACTCCTGCTGCTCGGAGCCGAGGCTCCGGACGGCGATGAGCAGCGTCCGGTTGGTCATCGCGTCCAGGACGGCCCGTTCCGGTCCCTCCTGCGGACGGTCGGGCTCCGTGAGCTCGGCCGTGCAGATCTCCAGCCGGTACCGGCCGGACTTGAAGTGGTCGGCGACCAGGTTCCGCGCGATCGTCACCAGCCAGGCGCCGAAGTCCTTGCCCTGCCAGTGGAAGTCGCGGACGCGGCGGAGCGCGCGCAGGAACGTCTCGCTCGTGAGGTCCTCGGTGAGGGCGTGGCTGCCACCCGGTAGTAGACGTACCGGTAGACGAGCTCCACGTAGTGGTCGTAGAGGGATCCGAACGCCTCCGCGTCGCCGTCCCGGGCCCGCAGGACGAGCGCCTTGAGCATCTCCGCGCGGTCATCGGCGGGACGGTCGGTGCGTTCGGCGCGGTCGGCACGGTCGGTGCGGTCATCGGCCGAACGGTCGCCGGACGGGACGCGGGAACGCCGCGGAAGCGGGATGACCCCGGCATCGAGGGTCAAGCTGCTCATGCAGTTCTCCCTCGGGCGTACGCGGACCTCCGGCGGGATTTGTCACTCTAGATACCGAAAGGTGCGGCAGGCAATGGCCGGGACCCACCACGGCACAGGGGCTCGCGACCGGCGCCGCACCGGGCCGGTGACGGACTTGCGCCGTCCCGGCCCTTCGTGCTGCGCACGTGCCGGGTTACCCCTACGGGCCCGGCATCGGGCACCATGGGGCCACGATGGTCAGTGCTCTTCTCGCGCTTCTCGCGGCCGGTGGCGCCTCGTACGCCACCTGGCTGCTGGTCTCGCGCGCATACAAGGACCGGCTGCTCTACCTCATCGCCTGGTCGTTCACCCTGGTCGGCCTGTCACTCGCCCTCCTGGCGATGACCGTGGGGTTCCTGGCGGGGTTCAACGGCCTGTTCTTCCGCGTCGCGGAGATCGGCGCGGCGTGCTCGCCCCGCTGTGGCTGATGCTCGGCATGATCGAGCTGATCGCGCGGTTCGTGCAGGTGCGCTTCGGGGCGTGGCTGTTCACCATCTCCTACACGGTCGTCGCCGTCGTCATCCTCTTGCTCGACCCGCTGAAGGGCGATCTCGACAAGAGCCTGCCGAAGCCGGGCGACACCTACGACGCGCTGCCGCTGCTGCTGGTCGACGGCGCGCACCTGGTGTCGACGGTGTCGCTGGTGGCCTGCACGGCGTTCACCGCGTGGATGGCGAGCAAGCGGGACCGCGAGGCGGGCGAGCTGCTGATCCCGGTCGCGCTGGTGGCGCTCGCCGGGGTGCTGTCGATCCTCGGCACCCGCGGGTTCCTGCCGGGGCCGCTGGCCGTGCTCCTGCTGGGCGGCGCCGCGGGCCTCGTCTGGTACGGCGCGATGCGCACGATCCCCGTCTACGAGGACGAGGACGACTTCTACGACGACGACTTCGACGGGGACTACGTGGACGAGCACGCCGGCGGTTACGACGAGCCCCTGTACGAGGGGCGGCGGCGGGCCGCCGCCGAGCAGCCCGTCCCGGCGCCGACGCCGCCCGCCGACAACCGGCCGCCGGCGGCGGCCGCGGCGGCGCGCTGCGCTTCCCCGAGCAGCAGGCCGAGGAGCTGCGGTTCCCCGAGCCGTCCGGCGCGCAGCCGCTGCCGGAGAGCCCGGCCGGGGCGACCGCCGTCGACGGGCTCGTCGACGCCACGCTGGCCGCCGCGGCCGCGATGGCCGGCACCCCCGGCGGGCTGG
>NZ_MKJY01000172.1 GCF_001942465.1 Actinomadura sp. CNU-125 | reverse complement strand
TAGCGGTTGATCGCTCCCATGTCGACCCGCATCTGGGTGCCGGTGATGTACTTGGCCTCGTCGGACGCCAGGAACGCGACCATGTTCGCGATGTCCTCGGGCTGCACCATCTGGTAGGGCAGCGCGGGCATGTAGATGGGGCCGAGCGTGGGCGACGCGGCGAGGTAATCACCCATCGAGTCGTCCGTCATGCCGGTCGCGACGCCGTGCGGGTGGACCGTGTTGACCCGGATGTCGTGCTCGCCCAGCTCGTTCGCGAGGACCTTGGCCAGGCCGACGACGCCGTGCTTGGAGCTGGCGTAGTGGGCGAGGAACGGCAGCCCCTTCGAACCCGCCACCGAGCTGGTGATGATGATCGAGCCGCCCTGCCCCTGCTCGATGAGCGTCGGCACGGTCGCCTTGATCGTCTTCCACACGCCGGTGAGGTTGACGTCGATGAGGTCCTGCCACTGCTCCTCGGTGATCTCCCAGGTGCGGCCGTAGTTCACGATCCCCGCGTTGGCGACGACGATGTCCAGCCTGCCCAGCTCGGCTACGCCGTCGCGGACGGCCGCCTCGACCGCGGGCAGATCGCGGACGTCGGCCTTGCGGGCGACGATCCGGCGGCCCTGCTGCTCGACGAGCTTGACGGTCTCGTCCAGTTCGGCCTGCGTGGCGGGCTCGTAGCGGACGTACGAGCTGGCCGACTCCGCGAGATCGATCGCGATGACGTCCGCGCCCTCGCTCGCGAGCCGGACGGCCTCGGCCCGTCCCTGCCCGCGCGCGGCACCGGTGATGAAAGCGACCTTGCCCGTCAAACGTCCCATGGGAAACCTCCACGTCGGAAGCGGTCCGCTCATGATGGCACCGGGTGCCAAAAAGAGCAATGGCCCGTCCGACCTGCACCTGGCCGCCGCTTCGCCGCCCGGAGACGGCGAGGGGAGGCCGCGGGCCGCGGCCTCCCCTCGAACGCGACGCCTTCCGCTACGCGCCGTCCTCCTCGGCCATCCCGAGCAGGCGGTCGAGAACGGCGGTGCCCTCCTTCAGCCCGTCGTGCTCGTACTCGTTGGTGATCCACGGCCGCAGCCCGCGCACCGCGCGCGCCGTCTCCAGGGAGAACTCGCGCGGGACGAACATGTCGTCGTGGTAGATCGCCGCGTAGACGGGCACGTCGTTGCGGGCGAGCCGGTCGAGGTCGTACAGGCGCGGCCAGTCGTCCTTCGCCGCCAGCAGGTGCGCGGTCTCGCGCAGCGGCACGAGCGCCGGATCCTCGTCGAAGTCGAACGGGTAGTACGTCTCGCCCGTGAAGGCGAACGGCGCGCCGCCGTCCAGATCGAACTCCGGACGCTCCCGGTAGACGCGTTCCGCCGCCCAGTCCGTCGCCCCGCCCTGCGCGTAGATCAGCTCCTGGAACAGGGCGTAGAGCGGACGGGCGGCGAGGCTCGTCGCGTCGTGCACCCCCGCGAGGAACGTGTCCGAGAGTTCGGGCCCGTCCGGGCCGTCGACGAACGCCTCCTCCAGGAGGAAGTGCAGCGTGTCGAAGCCGGACCGGGTGCCGAGCCCGAGGCCGAGCCCCTGGAACCGGCGCGGGGACAGCCGCTCCCCCGTCGGCATCCGCACGTCGCCCGTCCGCAGGTGCCCGACGATGCGGGCGCACAGGTCGCGGTCGCCGGGGTGGCGGGCGAAGTACTCCTCGTTCTTCTCCAGCGTCCGGTCGAACGTGAGCCGGTAGACGTCGTCCGCGGTGCCGGTGAGCGTCGGCAGCCCGCCCGTGACGAACGAGCGCCGCAGCCCCTCGGGCGCCAGCGACAGGTACGCCAGCGTGATGAAGCCGCCGTAGCTCTGCCCGAGCGTCGTCCACGGCCGCCCGCCGTTGATCTCCCGGCGCAGGATCTCGGCGTCCCGGACGATCGCGTCGGCGCGGAAGTGCGCGAGGTAGGCGGCCTGCTCGGCGGGACCGCCGAGCCGGGCGAGCGTCCGCCGGTTCGCGGGCGTGGAGCGGCCGGTGCCGCGCTGGTCGAGCAGCACGACGCGGTGGCCGTCCAGCGCCCGCCCGACGAACCCGCTCTTGGCGGCGGGCCGCACCGCCTTCCCGCCCGGGCCGCCCTGCAGGAACAGCAGCCGGGGCAGGTCGGCGTCCGCCTCGGCGGCGGTGACGACCTCGCGCGCGTACACCTCGATGCGCGGCCCGTCCGGACGGTCGTGGTCGAGCGGGACCTCGACCACGTGGTCGGTGCAGACGAGGCCGCGCTGCCGGAACGTCCGGTGATCATCAGTAGCCCGGGATCCCGAGGCGGTGGCAGATCTCGACGAGGTCGGGGTGCACGTAGCGGCCCTCGACCTCAATCGCCTCGCCGTCCAGGTAGATGGACGGGTCGAGCATGCTGCCGTCGGTGTGCGCGGGTGCGAGGAACGGGTCGCCGCCGATCCAGGCGCCCTTCGTGCCGAGGCCGAGCTCGACGCAGCCGAAGATGCGCTCGTCCTCCACGATCCGGCCGGTCGGCTGGGTGACGCCGGGGTTGAACCCGAGCGACCAGTGCGCGATCCGGTACATGTTGCGGCCGACCTCGGCGTCGTCGGCGGACTTCGCCTGCGCCTCCATCCAGCGTCGGAAGATCGTCGCGTCGGTGCCCTCGCCCTCGATCGAGGTGACGGTGCCCTCGCTCACCTCCATCCGGATCGGCGAGCGGATCAGGCCGAGGTCGTTCGGCGGCCACACGGCGCCGTCGAACACCAGCACGCCCTCCTGCGTCTCCTCCAGCGGGTTCCAGGAGATCTGCCCGGCCAGCATGACGGTCTCGCCCGGCTTCTCGGCGGGCTTGCCGCGCAGGTTGATCGGCCGGCCGCCGTTGCGGGCGCGCAGGTCGGTGCCCGCCGGGGTGGTGATGCGCACCTCGTCGGCCTTCTCCAGCAGCCCGACGAGCGCCTTGCCCAGGTCGATCGTGCCCTGGAAGTCGACGCGGGCGACGGTGTCGACGAGCATCTGGACGTCCATGCCGGTCAGGTTCGCGTAACGGGTGCCCTGCGCCATCGCCGCGCGGAACGCGTCCGAGTGCATGATGTACGCCAGCGCGTACTCGATCCACACCTGCGAGCGCGCGACCGCGCCCGCCACCGGCCCCGGCGGTTCCATCGCCGACGACGGACGCGTCGGGTACTGCACGACCGTCGGGGTCGCCCCGGCGGCCGCGACCGCCTGCGCGGTGACCTCCACGACCCGGGAGTCGGTGGAGCTGTCGGCGGTGATCACGACGTCCTCGCCCGGCTTGACGAGCATGATCTCCTCGACGAGCTTGCGGGCGCCGAGCGCGGCCTCGTACGACAGGTACTCGGGCCGGGACTCGATCCGGCTGGTCACTTCCACTTGTGCCTTATCCCTTCACTACGCGGCTGACATCGGTGAGCGAGCTTCCGGCGATCAGTCCCGAACCGATCAGGTTCAGCTCGCCGCTCGCGGCCTCGGGTCCGCGCACCCGGGCCCAGATGATCCTGAAGGCCAGTGCGCCGAGCACGAACCAGCAGGCGTACGGGGTGAGGATCAGCAGTCCGGTGGCCAGCAGGACGCCCATCTGGCGCTCCGGCCCGCCGATGAACTGGATGAGCGCCCCGGGGACCGCCCAGATCAGGATGTTGGTGAGCGTGGAGGTGTCGGTGAGGCCGCCCGCGACGGTGTCGGCGTACACCTTCGACACCGGCGGGATCTCACCGCCCTCGAAGTAGGACTTCCAGGTCACCGCGACCACGGCGAGCGCGACGGCGAAGCCGACGAGCTGCGCGATGTACTGCTGCTTGCGGCCGGCCCGCTCGACGAGCCGGTACGGGGTGCCGCCCTGCCGCAGGATCCAGCCCGCCTTCAGGTCGTAGCCCATGTCGGCGAACGCGGGCCCGGTCGAGGCGATGTAGGCGACGAACAGCGCCAGCGGCACCGTCGGGATCCCGATCACCAGGCCCAGCACCATGAAGATCAGCGTGACCGCGAACGCCGGGAACCAGCCGGAGTGCATCGCGGCCAGGCCGACGATCAGCTGGTGCACCAGCGCGGCGAAGCCCGCCAGCAGGCACCAGCCGATCAGCTCGACCACCGACAGGTCGCCGAGGATCCCGCCGGTCAGCGCCACGGTCAGGGCACCGAGGACGAACAGCACGTACCCCTGGGTGAGCGCGCGCCCCAGGCCGCGCTCGTCCACCGTGGTCTGCATGGCCTCGTCGGTCTGCGCGCCCACGGCCGTCCGGCCGTCCCTGTCGTCCCCCGACCCGTCCCCGGACCCGTCGTCGGACCTGTCCTGCTGCCTGCGGACGAGCAGGACGACGGCCTGCACGAGGGCGACGAGCCCGGCGCCGACCATGAAGCCGTGCGGGATGTACATCTCGTTGAGGTCGATGTCGAACCATTCTTTGCCGTACTGGTTCACGCCCAGCCCGACGCCGAACATGCCCAGCGCCCAGATGTTGCCGATCAGCGCAACACCCGCGGCCGAGAACGGCAGCGCGTTCCCGGCGATCTTGACGAACGAGCCGAGGAAGCCCACCAGGCCGCCGACGCCGAGCACGATGGCCTTGCGGCCGCCCTCGTCCCCGGCCACGATCGTCTCCGCCGCGGCGACGCCGGGCGGCCACGTCGAGCGGGCCGGGAACAGCTTGGAGTCGAACACCCGGTACAGCACCAGGGAGTCGACGAACAGCCCGATCCCTGCGCCCAGCAGCATCGGCCAGACCAGGTCCGGACGGCCCAGGACGAACGGGACGCCGATCGGCACCAGCAGCGAGTTCGCGGCGGCGAACGTGGCGCCGGAGATGGCGCTCTGCACCAGGTTCTGCCGGTGCACCGACCGCATCTCCCGCAGCTTGCGCGCCGGGATGCGGCCCACCAGCATCGCGATCAGCGCCCCGATGACCGAGGTGTTGGCCGAGATGCCGAGCGTGGTCACCAGGTGCAGGCCGATGAGCGCGCCGAGCACCGACAGCACGATGGTGAGGATCAGGACGACCGGCTCGTGCGCGCGGGGGTGCGATTCCGGCCCGTGCAGGGCCGCCCCCTTCAGCGATCGCATGGTCACAGGCTCTTCCTCGCTACTCTTCGGGCCCGCCGCCGTCGAGCAGGCGGCTCAGCGACTCCGCTGCCCCGCGCACCCTCGCGATGGTGGTGTCGATCTTCTCCGTGACGTTGTGGTGCGGGCCGATCACGACCAGCGAGCCGACGATCTCCCCGGCGGCGAACACCGGCGCCGCGACCGAGGTGACGTTGAGGTCGTACTCCCCGTGCGAGATCGAGACCCGGTCCCGGCGGACCCGCGCGTACAGCTCGCGGAGCTCGTCCGGGTCGGTGACCGTGGTGTCGCTGAACCGCTCCAGCGGTCCCGCGCCCAGCAGCCGCCGGACGTCGTCGTCCGGGTAGAACGCGAAGATGGCGTGCCCGGCGGCGCCGCCGTGGGCCGGGAGCGTCTCCCCCACGATGGCCGAGTACCGCATGGGCCCGGCGGCGTCGACCGCCAGCGCCGTCCGGTAGCCGGCGCCGTGCGGCACGTTCAGGATCGCGCTCTCCCCCAGCTCGCGGGCCAGCGCGGTGAGCCGCGGACGGGCCGACGCCTCCAGCGTCCCGCCGCGCTCGGCCGCCCGGGCGAGCACGCCCACCGCGACGCCGAGCCGGTACCGCCGGGTGTCGGGGTCGGCGAGGACGAACCCGCGGTGCGCGAGCGTGGTCAGCAGCCGGTGCGTCACCGCCTTGTCGAGCCCGAGCTCCCTGGCGAGCTCGCTGACCCCCCATTCCGTCCGATGCTGGAAGGCCAGCAGCACCAGCAGGCCCCGATCGAGGGTCTTGGCCGTACCGCGCCCCGGCTCGCCCAACGCGACCGCCTCTCCTTGTTGCGTTAATCGCAACGGCGTTGCTATTTCTGAGCCGCACTGTATCCGCTGTTGGCTCATTACGGTCAAGCCGGAAAGATGGAAGTAACCTGGTTTTTACCCGGGCACCGTGATGATCGACTCTGGGCGGGGTCCGATGGACGGACGCCGCCCCGCCGACGTCTAAACTCACGAGGATGGTCACGTTCCGATCGCCGAACGGCCCCCGCTGAGCGGCCGTCCCGTCCGCACGCCCGCGTAGTCACACCGCGTAGTCACACCCGCGTAATCACACACCGCCCCGCCACCCGGTGCCGCGTCACGGTGCCGGGCCTTCGACCGTTCCACGAGGTACTTCTCCATGACCGATTCCGCCCACGCCGCGCCCGCGGGCCCCGACCGTCCGGCCACGGCGCCGCCGCGGACGGGGCTGCTGATCGGCGTCCTGGTCGCCTCGGCCTTCGTGATGATCCTCAACGAGACGATCCTGAGCGTCGCGCTGCGGGACCTGGGCGAGGAACTCGCCGTCTCCACCACGACGGTGCAGTGGCTGACCAGCGGCTTCCTGCTGACGATGGCCGTGGTCATCCCGACCACGGGTTTCCTGCTCGAAAGATTCACCCCGCGCCAGATCTTCCTGGCCTCGCTGACCCTGTTCGCCCTGGGCACGTTGCTCTCCGGAGCCGCCCCCGGCTTCGGGACGCTGCTGGTCGGGCGCGTGGTCCAGGCGTGCGGTACCGCGGTGATGCTGCCGCTGCTGATGACCACGGTGATGCGGCTGGTGCCGCACGAGCGGCGCGGCTCGATGATGGGCACCATCACCATCGTCATCGCGGTCGCCCCCGCGGTCGGGCCGACCATCGGCGGGGCGCTGCTGTCCTCGCTGGGCTGGCGCTGGATGTTCTGGCTCGTCCTCCCGCTGGCGGTGGCCGCGCTGGTCATCGGGGCGGTCTGGCTGCGGCTCGACGCCCAGACCAAGGCGGTGCCGCTGGACGTCCTGTCGGTGCTGCTGTCCGCGGCCGGGTTCGGCGGCCTGCTCTACGGCCTGTCCTCCATCGGGGAGTCCGGCGGCGGGGAGCACGCCGTGCCGGCGTGGGCGCCGATCGCGGTCGGCGCCGTCGCGCTCGCCGTGTTCGTGGTGCGGCAGCTGCGGTTGCAGCGCCGCGGCCGCGCCCTGCTCGACCTGCGCCCGTTCACGCACCGCAGCTTCGTGGTCGCCCTGATCCTGACCGCCCTGCTGTTCATGTGCATGCTGGGCGCCGCGGCGATCCTGCTCCCGCTGTACCTGCAGACCGTCCTGCACACCACCACGTTCGTCAGCGGGCTGGCGGTGCTGCCGGGCGGGCTGGCCCTCGGGCTGCTCGGACGCCCCGTCGGCGCGCTGTTCGACCGGTTCGGGGCGCGTCCCCTGGTGATCCCGGGCGCGCTCGCCATGGCGGTGTCGCTGTGGCTGTTCACCACGCTCGGGGAGGGCTCGCCGCTGGGCGTGGTCATCGCCATTCACGTCGTGCTCATGATCGGGCTCGGGATGATGATGACCCCGCTGATGACCGAGTCGCTCGGGGTGCTGTCCGACGACCTGCACTCCCACGGCAGCGCCATCCTCGCCACGCTCCAGCAGGTCGCGGGCGCGTTCGGCACGGCCGTGTTCGTCACGGTCGCCGCGCACGGCAGCGCCGCCGGGGACGGCGCCGTTCGGGCGGGACGGCCTGCGCACCGCCGTTCGTCGTGGCCGGGTGCATCGGCGTGGTCGCGGTGCTCGTGTCGCTGTTCGTCCGCCCGGCCGCACCGTCGGCCCCCGCCGTGGCCGGGCCCGGTGCGGACGGCGCGGACGGTGCGGACGGCGCGAAGGTGCCGGACGGCGGCGAGCGGCCGGCGCGGACGCCGTGAGAGGCTGGCGCCCGTGACGGGCGAACCGACTCCCCCGCGCCGCCGCGGGCGTCCCGGGTACGACCAGGCGGCGATCCTGCGCACCGCGGTGGAGCTGTTCAACCGCAGGGGCTACGACGCCACCAGCATGGGCGACCTGGCCAAGGAGCTGGGGCTGACGAAAGCGGCGATCTACCACCACGTCACGAGCAAGGAGCAGCTCCTCGGCCGGGCCCTGGACGACGCCCTCGACGAGCTGACCGCCGTGGTGGCCGACGCCGTGGAGGACCCGGCCGGACGAACGGCGTACGAGCGGCTGCGCGGGGTCGTCCTGCGCGGCGTCGAGGTGCTGGTGGCGCACCAGCCGTCCGTCACGCTGCTGCTGCGGGTGCGGGGCAACAGCGGCGTCGAGCTGGCCGCGCTCGACCGGCGGCGCCGCCTCGACGAGCGGCTCGCCGAGCTGGTCGCGGAGGCCGCCGCGGAGGGCGCGCTGCGCGACGACCTGCCGCCGCCGCTGGTGAGCCGGCTGCTGTTCGGCATGGTGAACTCGCTGGTCGAGTGGTACCGCGCGGACGGGGCCTACGACCCGGCGACGGTCGCCGAGGCGATCACCACGGTCGCCTTCGACGGCCTCCGGCCCCGCGGGCGCTGAGGCCGGGTCAGGCGCGTCAGGCGTCGTAGTCGATGGTGACGCGGTCGCTCACCGGGAACGTCTGGCAGGTGAGGACGAACCCGGCGGCGACCTCGGACGGTTCGAGCGCGTGGTTGCGGCGCATGTCGGTCTCGCCCGCGCGCACGACGGCCCGGCACGTCCCGCAGACGCCGCCCTTGCAGGCGAACGGCAGGTCCGCGCGGGTCGCCTGGGCGCCTTCGAGGATCGTCGTGTCGCGCGAGACCGCCGAGGTGGTGCGCAGCCCGTCGAGGACCGTGGTCAGCTCGGTCGTCGCACCGGGCGGCGTCCCGGCGTCCCGGCGGGGCCGCGGCGGGGGCGCGTCGACGTAGAACAGCTCGACGTGGACGCGGTCGGCCGGGACGCCGAGGCCGGCGAGCACGGCGCGGCGTCCTCGACCATCCGGAAGGGCCCGCAGAGCCAGACGTGGTCGAACACCTCGGCGGGGACGATGCCGGTGAGCAGGCGGTGCAGCCGGTCGCGGTCGAGCCGTCCGGAGAACAGCTCGGCGTCGCGGGGTTCGCGGGACAGCACGTGGACGACCTGGAGGCGGGGCCCGTACCGGTTCTTCAGGTCGCCGAGCTCCTCGGCGAACATCACGGTGCGGCTCGTCCGGTTGCCGTACACGAGCGACACCCGCGCGGACGGGTGGGTCAGGACGGTCGAGGCGACCGACAGCAGCGGGGTGATGCCGGACCCGGCGGCGATGCACAGGTGCCGCTCCCCCGCCGCCGGATCGGCCCGCCACGGACCGGACGGCGCCTGCACGTCGATGCGCGTCCCGGGCGTCACGTCGTGCACGAGCCAGGAGGAGAACATGCCGTCCGGGATCTCGCGGACGCCGATGCGCGGCGCGGCCCCGGCCGGTGCGCAGATCGAGTACGTCCGGCGGTGCTCGCGGCCGTCGACGACCCGGCGGAGGGTGAGCGACTGCCCGGCCCGGAACGCGAACGCGCCGCGCAGCGCGGCGGGGACGGCGAAGGTGATCGCGACGGCGTCCTCGCACAGCCGGTCCACCGCCGCGACGGTCAGCGGGTGGAAGACGGCCGACCGGGTGGGCGCTGGCGCGGGCGCGGGCATCTCAGATCTCCTTGACGTGCTCGAACGGTTCGAGGCAGTCGGTGCAGCGGTACAGGGCCTTGCAGGCGGTGGAGCCGAACTCCGACGCCGGGCGGGTGGCGGTCGAGCCGCAGCGCGGGCAGGCGGGCGCGCGCCGGGGCGGGCCGAGCGTGAGCGCCACGGGACCGGACGTCCGGCGGGCGGGGCCGGGCGGGGACAGCCCCGCCTCGCGCAGCGCCGCCCGTCCGCGCGCGGAGATCCAGTCGCTGGACCACGGCGGGTCGAGGACGACGCGCACCTCGACGCGGCCGAAACCCGCGTCGTTCAGCCGGTGCACGAGGTCGTCGCGCATGGTCGCCATCGCCGGACAGCCGCTGTAGGTGGGCGTGATGGAGGCGACGACGGTCTCGCCGCCGTCCGCGTCCCGGATCACCTCGACGCCGCGCAGGATCCCGAGGTCGGCGAGGGTAAGCATCGGCATCTCCGGGTCGCGCACCCCGGATGCGATCTCCCGGGCCCGGTCGTGGGCGGTCACCAGAGACCCGCCGGATGTGCGCGTGCGACCTCCTGCATCTCGGCGAGCAGCGGGCCGAAGTCGCCGGTGTGGTCGCCGTCCCGCCCGGACGGCGCGGGCGGGGGCGCCGCGTCCGGACGGTCGATGCCGCTGATCTCGAAGACGCGTGCGAGGACGGCGTCCACCTCGGCCTCGATCGACGCCGGATCGACGCCGACGCCGATCTCCGCGAGGGACGTCTCGACGGGGTGCGGCGCGAACATTTCGGTCAGGTGGGGCCACAGGGCGTCCAGGGCCGTGCCGAGCCTCCGGCGCGATTCGCCGGTGCCCTGCGCGAGGGTGCGGAACCAGCGGCCCGCCCAGTCGCGGTGGTAGGCGACCTCCTTGACGCCCTTGCCCGCGACCGCCGCGAGGACGGCGTCCGCGCTCGCGCGGAGCCGGTCGAGGAGCGCGAGCCGGGCCGCCGAGAACAGCAGGAGGCGGACGACGACGTGCGCGAAGTCGCCGTTCGCGACCTCGGCGAGCCGCACGTTGCGGAACGCCCCGGCGGCGCGGAAGAAGGCGAGCGCGTCCTCCGGCGGGACGGGCGAGCCGCCGGGTAGGGCGGGGACGGCGCCCGGGTCGGCGGCCGCCGCCCGCGACAGCAGCAGGCGCGCCTGCCCGAGCAGGTCGAGGGCCATGTTCGCGAGCGCGATGTCCTCTTCGAGGTCGGGGGCGCGGCCGCACCACTCCGACAGGCGCTGCGACATGATCAGCGCGTCGTCGCCCAGCATCAGGCAGTACGCGGCGAGGGCCGCGGGGTCGGCGCCGTCCGGCGGCGTGGTGTCGACCCCCGCGAGCGGGTCCTCGAAGCCGGTGCCGAAGGCCCACTGGGACGAGTCGTCGCCCGTGCCCTCGACGAGCCCGTCGAAGACGCCGCCGTGGTCGTCGGTCATGATCGTCCGCCCCTCACATGTGCGGCACGTCGTCGGGAATGTCATAGAACGTGGGGTGCCGGTAGATCTTGTCGCCGTTCGGGGCGAACAGCGGGTCCTTCTCGTCCGGGCTGGACGCGGTGATCGCGTCGGCGCGCACGACCCAGATGCTCACGCCCTCGT
>NZ_MKJY01000171.1 GCF_001942465.1 Actinomadura sp. CNU-125 | reverse complement strand
GGCCGGGGCGGACGCGACCGTCCCGATGCGGGCCCGCAAGGGGCGGGCCAGCTACCTGGGCGAACGCAGCGTCGGGCACCTCGACCCGGGGGCCGCGTCCACCGCGCTCGTCCTGCGGGCGCTCGCCGAGACCCTGGAGGGCTGATGGTCGGGATCGTGATCGTCGCGCACAGCCGGACGCTCGCCGAGGGCGTCGCCGAGGTCGCGCGGGCGATGGGCGTCGGCAAGGCCGTCGTGGAGCCCGCCGGAGGAGACACCGACGGCGGCCTCGGGACGAGCATCGTGGCGGTCGAACGGGCCGTCGAGGCGGCGTCCGACGGGGACGCCGGGGTGCTGCTGCTCGCCGACGTCGGCAGTTCCGTGCTGACCGCCGAGATGGTCGTCGAGGACGCCCGCGAGGGCACCGTCGTGCTCGCGGACGCGCCGCTGGTCGAGGGGGTCGATCGCGGCGGCGTCGCTGGCCGCCGCGGGCGCGGACCTCGCCGCCGTGCGCGCCGCGGCCGAGTCGGCCCGCGAGCACCGCAAGCGGGTCTGACGTCCCGCGCCGGGGCGGGCCCGGGTCCGGGCGAACGCGCCGAATCCGGGTCCGCGGCGCCGTAGACTCGCACATGATGTCGAAGATTGAAGCCCACCCCTTGCTCGACGGCCTGAACGAGCAGCAGCGCGCCGCCGTCGTCCACTCCGGCGGACCCCTGCTGATCGTCGCGGGCGCCGGGTCCGGGAAGACGCGCGTGCTGACCCACCGCATCGCCCACCTGCTCGGCGAGACGGGGGACGTGCACCCCGGCCAGATCCTCGCGATCACGTTCACCAACAAGGCCGCGGCGGAGATGAAGGAGCGCGTCGACGCCCTCGTCGGGCCGCGTTCGCGCGCCATGTGGGTGATGACGTTCCACTCCGCCTGCGTGCGGATCCTGCGCCGCGAGGCCAAGCGGCTCGGCTTCCCGACGAGCTTCTCGATCTACGACCAGGCGGACGCGCAGCGCCTCATGGCGCTCGTCTGCCGGGAGCTCGACCTCGACCCGAAGCGGTACCCGCCGAAGTCGTTCAGCGCCCAGGTGTCGAACCTGAAGAACGAGCTGATCGACTACGAGACGGCGAAGCGCGCGCGTCCTCGCACATGGAGCAGACGCTCGCCGAGGCGTACGAGATGTACCAAGCGCGGCTCCAGCAGGCCGGCGCGATGGACTTCGACGACCTGATCATGATGACGGTCAACCTGCTGCAGGTGTTCCCGGAGGCCGCCGAGCACTACCGGCGCCGGTTCCGGCACGTCATGGTGGACGAGTACCAGGACACGAACCACGCGCAGTACGAGCTCGTCCGGGAGCTGACCAAGCCGGTCGAGGGGGTCGGGGCCGCCGAGCTGTGCGTCGTCGGCGACGCCGACCAGTCGATCTACGCGTTCCGCGGCGCGACGATCCGCAACATCCTGGAGTTCGAGCGCGACTACCCGGACGCGACGACGATCCTGCTGGAGCAGAACTACCGCTCCACGCAGACGATCCTGACGGCCGCGAACGCCGTCATCGAGCGCAACGCCGACCGCAAGCCGAAGCGGCTCTGGTCCGACCAGGGCGAGGGCGCGAAGATCACCGGCTACGTCGCCGACAACGAGCACGACGAGGCCGCGTTCGTCGCCCAGGAGGTCGACAAGCTCACCGACGCGGGCGACGCGAAGCCCGGCGACGTCGCCGTCTTCTACCGGACGAACGCGCAGTCCCGCGTCTTCGAGGAAGTGTTCATCCGCACCGGCCTGCCCTACAAGGTCGTCGGCGGCGTCCGCTTCTACGAGCGCAAGGAGATCCGCGACCTCCTCGCCTACCTGCGCGTCCTCGCCAACCCCGAGGACACCGTGTCGCTGCGGCGCATCCTGAACGTGCCGAAGCGCGGCATCGGCGACCGCGCGGAGGCGTGCGTCGAGGCGCACGCGTCCCGCGAGCGGACGTCGTTCTGGCAGGCGCTGCGCAGCCCCGAGGACGTTCCGGGGATGGCGACCCGCTCGCTCAACTCCGTCCGCGAGTTCGTCCTCCTGCTGGACGAGCTGCGCGCGGCGGCCGAGTCGGTGTCGCCCGCCGAGCTGATCGGGCTCGTCCTCGACAAGAGCGGCTACCTCGCCGAACTGCAGGCGTCCAAGGACCCGCAGGACGAGACGCGCATCGAGAACCTCCAGGAACTGGAGGCGGTCGCCCGCGAGTTCGAGGAGCGCCTCGACGGCGAGTCGCCCGAGGGACGCCTGCCCGAGTTCCTCGAACAGGTGGCGCTGGTCGCCGACGCCGACTCGATCCCGGGCGGCGCCAAGGGCGCGCCCGTCCCGCCGGGGGAGCAGCCGGAGGAGACCGACCAGGGCGTCGTCACGCTGATGACCCTGCACACCGCGAAGGGGCTGGAGTTCCCCGTCGTCTTCCTCACCGGCATGGAGGACGGCGTCTTCCCGCACCTGCGCGCCATGAGCAACCCCAAGGAACTCGAAGAGGAACGACGCCTCGCCTACGTCGGGATCACCCGCGCCAGGCAGCGCCTGTACCTTTCCCGGGCGACGATGCGCAGTTCGTGGGGCGCACCCCAGGTGAACCCCCCGTCGCGGTTCCTGGGGGAGGTGCCGAAGCCGCTCGTCGAGTGGGAGCGGGAGGCGTCGTCCGCGACGGGTTCCGCGTCGACCCGGATGGCCGCACGTCCGGGCGTCCGGTCGCCGGGGGCGCGCGCGGTGCCGTCCCTGTCGCCGGGTGACAAGGTCACGCACGACTCGTTCGGGCTCGGCACGGTCGTGTCCGTGGACGGTGCGGGCGACAAGGCCGCCGCGAGCGTCGACTTCGGCGGCGAGTACGGCGTGAAGCGGCTCGTCCTGCGGTTCGCGCCAGTCGAGAAACTCTGAGGACCCCCCATGTTCGCTCATCCGCTCGCCGACGGCGCCGAGCTGCGCCCGCTGGAACCCTGGCAGGCCGCCGAGTTCGCCGAGCACGTCGACCGCGTCCGCGCCGACATCGTCCGGTACGTCCCGTTCGGCCGGGAGGTCGTGGACGCGGCGAGCGCCCGCGCGTTCCTGCAGCGGTACGCCGACCGGCAGGCCGCCGACCAGGGCCGCATCTACGGCATCTGGGTGGACGGCGTCCTGGCGGGCGGCACGCTGTTCCGCGTCTTCGACGCCGACCGGGGCGTGTGCGAGGCCGGGGTGTGGCTCGACCGGGCGGCGCGGGGCCGCGGGCTGGTCACCACCGCGTGCCGGACGATGCTCGGCTGGGCGTTCGGCACGCGCGGCATGGCCCGCGTCGAGTGGCTCTGCGACCCCGCGAACGACGCCAGCATCGCCGTCGCGAAGCGCCTCGGCATGACGCTGGAAGGCGTCCAGCGGAAGGCGTACATCGACGACGGCGAGTCCCGCGACCTGCAGGTTTGGGCGATCCTCGACGACGAGTGGGCGGCGCTCGGCGGGCGCTGACTCAGCGGGCCCTGACTCAGCGGGCGCCGATCTCGCCGTGCCCCCGCCACGGACGGACGAGCGCGCACAGCGCCGCCGCGGTCAGTGCGAGCGCGCCGAGCATCACCAGGGCCATCGGCAGCGAGCTGTCCTCGCCGAACAGGCCGACGAGCGGGGAGGCGAGCGCGCCGAGGGCGAACTGGAGGCCGCCGAGCAGCGCGGACGCCGCGCCGGGCGTCGCCCGTCCGAGGGTCTGGCCGAGGCTCATCGTGGCGGGGAACAGCATGCCGATGCCCCACAGGACGGCGAACAGGGTGATCCACGTCCCGGCGAACGACTCGCCGACGAGGACGACGTGCAGCACCTGCGCCACCGCGCGGGCCAGCACCATCCCGGCCGCCGCGGCGATTCAGGGGGTGCCCAGTGCCGCCCGCAGGTCCTTGATCATCAGCAGCAGGTGCAGGGGGTCGGTGGGGCTCGCCTCGAAGCGTGCCTGCCGGAGGTAGAAGCCGCGCGCCTTCTCGTTTTCGCAATGGATCAGGAGGGCGCGGACGCGACGAGGTCGGCGGTCGCCTCGACCCGGCGCAGAGCGTCGGCGAGCAGCCGTCGTCCGAGGCCGGCTCCTTGGGCGCGCAGGTCCACACCGAGACGGGTCAGGAGGATGACGGGTTGGTCGTAGCCGCCTGCTCCGCGTAATAACCGACGTGGCGCGTCCGCACGTCCGACACTGCCCGCGGCCAGCGCGTAGTAGCCGGCCACCGCCTCGCTCACGAGGTCTTCGACCACGTAGACCCGGGACGTTCCCGAGGCGTGCGCCTGCAACGCATGCCGGGTGAGCCAGTCGCTCTGTGCCGGGGAACCGCAGTCGAAGCCGTCCCGAGTGTGGTCGCGGTTCAGTGGCCGGACGGTCGACAGCTTCATTCGTCCTCGCCCGGAGGCGTCTCGTTCAGCAGTTCGCGGAGGCCCTCCGGTGCATGTGCGGACCGGTTCAGTGCTTCGTCGAACGCGGTCCAGGCGTCCGCGTCAAGAGTGAAGGCTCGGCGATCGGCGAGGATGTCGGCCGCGGCCGCCGTCGCCGCCGACAGGACGAACGCCGACACACTGGTGTGCTCCGCCTCGGACGCCGCCTCGAGCAGGCTCTTCTGCTCCGCGTCCACCCGCACGTTGATGCGTTCGTCCTTCATCGCCATAAGAGGAGTGTACGTACGTTGTGCATCCATGAAAAGTAGCGTACCGATTACTCAACGTATTCACCGAAGAATTCGGGGTCAGAAGCCAAGGGGGTGCGGGCGCCGGGTAAGGTCAGGTGTTTCTTTTGCTTTGAGTCCTTACCCCCGGGGGCCGCGGTGGACGTTGAGCAGGTGCTGCTGCTGCTGGTCGCGGCGCTGGCGGCGGGGTGGGTGGACGCGGTGGTCGGCGGCGGCGGGCTGATCCAGCTGCCCGCGCTGCTGGTGGCGGTGCCCGGGCAGCCGGTCGCGGCGGCGCTGGCGACGAACAAGCTCGGCTCGATCGCCGGGACGACGTCCGCGGCCGTCGCCTACCTGCGGAAGGCGAAACCGGACACGAAGGTCGCGGTCCCGGCGGGCGTCCTCGCGGTCGCCTGCGCGGCCGTCGGGGCGCTGTGCGCGGCGGCGATCTCCTCGGCGGTGCTGAAACCGGTCATCATGATCGTGCTGCTGGCCGTCGCGGCGATCGTGGTGCTCAAGCCCGACCTCGGACGGGCGCCGCGGCTCGTCCTGCGCACGCGCCGCCGGGTGGCCGCCGCGGTGCTGGTGCCCGGGGTGCTCATCGCGTTCTACGACGGGCTCGTCGGCCCCGGAACCGGGACGTTCCTGGTCATCGCCTTCACCACGATCCTCGGCATGGACTTCGTGAACGCCTCGGCCACCTCGAAGATCATCAACGCCGGGACGAACCTCGGCGCGCTCGCGGTGTTCGCCGCCCAGGGGCACGTCCTGTGGGCGATCGGGCTGGCGATGGCCGTCTGCAACGCCGCCGGGGCCTGGCTGGGCGCGCGGACGGCGATCAACCGCGGCGCCGGGTTCGTCCGGATCGTCCTGCTGTGCGTGGTGGGGGCGCTCGTCGCGAAACTCGCCTGGGAGCAGTTCGGCTAGCCGCTCCGTCCTCCCCGCCCGCCTGCCCGGCTACGGGGGCGGGATCGGCAGCGGGTCCTCCAGCGCCGCCAGCGACAGGACGACCATGGACGCGGTCCACCCGAGGGGCGCGACGCCCGCCTGGTGCCCGTCCGGCCCGACCTTCTCCGGCAGCACCCCCAGGGACGTGCGGTGCCCGCGCAGCCAGTCGAGGCGCTCCAGCGCGGTCTCGGTGCGCCCGGACGCCGCGGCGGCGAGGCCGAACAGCGCCACCTCGGGCGTCCAGGCGACCTCCTTGTTGCCCGGCCACTCCTCGCCCGGCAGGACGCCGCCGTTCGGGAGCGCCTGCTCGGCGAACGCGTGCGAGATCGCGGCGGTCACGCCCGCGTCGCGGGGCGCGAACGGCGGTGCGACGAACGTCACGGACGTGTCCATCCGGCCGCCGCGCACGGGGGAGCGCGGGTACCCGAAGGGCGCGAACTGGTGGGCGAGGGCGCCCGACAGCCGGTCGGCGGCGCGGCCCCACCGGTCCGCCTCCGCGTCCGCGCCCTCCCCGTACGCGATGGCCGCGGCGGACCGCAGGCCCGCCAGGACGGGCCCGACGACGCCGAGCGTGGGCCGCCGCGGGTCCTCCTCGGTGCGGGGATCGCGCTCCCAGTAGTCGGACGACGCGGGCGGCAGCCCCTCGGCGTCCAGCGACAGCGCGAGGTGGTCGGCGGCCCGCCGCACCATCGTCCACAGCTCCCCGGCGACGTCCGCGTCGGGCGTCTCCGCCTGGTAGAACCACGCCGCCCACAGCATCCAGCCGAGCGCGTCGAGCTGCCGGTCGCGGCCGTCGGTGACCGGGCGGCCGTCCACGTGGTAGCGGGCCGCCCACGTGCCGTCGGGGTCCTGGGCGCGGGCCATGAACCCCAGGATCGAGCGGGCCTCCGCCGGATGCCCGGACACCGTGAACGCGGCGGCGGTGAACGCGGAGTCGCGCGGCCAGGAGTACCGCCACAGCCCGTACCAGGACGCCTGCGACGCGCCGTTCGGCCGGGTGAGCAGCCGCAGGTCCAGCAGGGCGCGGGACGCCATCGCGGTGTAGCGGTCGCCGAGGCCGCCGGTTGGAACGGTCCCGGAGTCGAGCCAGGCGCGGTCGGCGCGCACGGCGGCGTCCACCCGCGGGTCGTTCGCCGCGACCGTGATCGGCTCGCCGCCGCCCGGCGGGATCAGCCGGACGCGGCCGTCCCTGAGCCGGACGACCGAGCTGCCGGGCAGGTAGGACGCGCCGAGGGCGTCCTGGGGCCGGAGCGGGGCGCCGTAGTACGGCGCGCCCCCGCCGCCGACGAGCCCGGGGCTGGACCAGGCGGGGACGCCGGGCGGTGCGACGGCGGCTCCGCGTCGCGACGAGCGCGGCGGCCGTCACGCCGATCATGAGCCGGCGCAGCCGCCGGACGCCCGTGCGGCGCGGCGCCCGGCGCCGTGCCGTTCCCGCGACCGCCGCGGCCCCTGCGGCCGCCGCGGCGGCCCGCGCGGGAGCCGGGCCGTCCGGGCGCCGTCGCGATTCTCGCGGTCGCGCTCGGCTCGTCCGACATCGCCCTCTGTCTCCCCCCGTTGGCCCCACCGGCGGTCAGAGTTCCCCGGGGCGGCGAAAGAAGTACATCAAACTACGTCAATCGGTTCATCCTCCTCAGGGACAGACGTCCCCTCCTCCCCGGGAAGCACACCCGACCTTCCGCTCAGAGGCCGACATATGCCCCCGGCGGCATCACCACGCAGGCGGGTTGACTAGGCTGCATCGACGGAGCGGACCGCTAGAGTGCCGGCCGCACGGAAACCCGTGTAACCCCCACTCGTGTGGTCACATTTGGCTGTCAATCCGTAAAAGGAAGCCTCGTGGACCTGTTCGAACATCAGGCGAAGGAACTCTTCGCCGAGTACGGGGTACCGGTGCCTACCGGCAAGGTCGCCCATACTCCCCAGGAAGCCCGGGCCATCGCGGCGGAGCTGTTCGCCGCGGGAAGCTCGAAGGTCGTCGTCAAGGCCCAGGTGAAGACCGGGGGCCGCGGGAAGGCCGGCGGCGTCAAGCTCGCCGACAACGCCGACGAGGCCCAAGAGCTCGCGACCCGCATCCTCGGCATGGACATCAAGGGCCACACGGTCCACAAGGTCCTGATCGAGGAAGGCAGCGCCATCGCGCAGGAGTACTACTTCTCCTTCCTGCTCGACCGCGCCAACCGGACCTTCCTCTCCATCTGCTCCGTCGAGGGCGGCGTGGAGATCGAGGAGGTGCCGCACGACCGGCTCGCCATGGTGCCGGTCTCCCCGCAGGACGCATCGACCGGGCCAAGGCCCGCGCGATCGCCGAAGAGGGCCGCCTCCCGCAGGAGGCCCTGGACGGAGCCGCCGAGCTCATCGAGCGCCTCTGGGCCGTGTTCACCGACGAGGACGCCAGCCTCGTCGAGGTGAACCCGCTGATCCTCACCGCCGACGGCCAGGTGAAGGCGCTCGACGGCAAGGTCACCCTGGACGAGAACGCCGCGTTCCGCCAGGAGCACGACAAGCTGGAGGACAAGGCCGCCGCGGACCCGCTGGAGGCCGCCGCCAAGGCCAAGGACCTCAACTACGTCAAGCTCGACGGCAGCGTCGGCATCATCGGCAACGGCGCGGGCCTGGTCATGTCCACCCTCGACGTCGTGTCGTACGCGGGCGAGGAGTTCGGCGGCCAGAAGCCCGCGAACTTCCTCGACATCGGCGGCGGCGCGTCCGCCGAGGTCATGGCCGACAGCCTGGAGATCGTCCTGTCTGACCCGGACGTCAAGTCGGTGTTCGTCAACGTCTTCGGCGGCATCACCGCCTGCGACGCAGTCGCCAACGGCATCGTCTCGGCCTACAAGCTGCTGGCCGACCGCGGCGAGACCGTCAACCGCCCGCTGGTCGTCCGGCTGGACGGCAACAACGCCGAGCTCGGCCGCGAGATCCTCACGGACGCGGCGCTGAACGGCGTGCAGCAGGTCGACACCATGGACGACGCGGCCAAGCGCGCCGCGGAACTCGCAGCGGCAGGTGCATGAGCATGGCCATCTGGCTCACCGAGAACAGCAAGATCATCGTTCAGGGCATCACCGGCTCCGAGGGCACCAAGCACGGCCGCCGGATGCTCGCCTCCGGCGCCGAGGTCGTCGGCGGCGTGAACGCCCGTAAGGCCGGCCAGTCCGTCGACTTCGACGGCACCAGCCTCCCGGTGTTCGGCACCGTCGCCGAGGCGATGGCCGAGACCGGCGCGGACGTCTCCGTCGTGTTCGTCCCGCCGAAGTTCACCAAGGACGCCGTCGTCGAGGCCGTCGACGCCGAGATCCCGCTCTGCGTCGTCATCACCGAGGGCATCCCGGTGCACGACACGGCCTTCTTCTGGTCGTACGCGGAGTCCAAGGGCAACAAGACCCGCATCATCGGGCCGAACTGCCCCGGCATCGCCTCCCCGGGCAAGTCCAACGCGGGCATCATCCCCGCCGACATCACCACGCCCGGCCGCATCGGCCTGGTGTCGAAGTCGGGCACGCTCACGTACCAGATGATGTACGAGCTGCGCGACATCGGCTTCTCCACCTGCGTCGGCATCGGCGGCGACCCGATCATCGGGACCACCCACATCGACGCGCTCAAGGCGTTCCAGGACGACCCGGAGACCGACGCCATCGTCATGATCGGCGAGATCGGCGGCGACGCCGAGGAGCGCGCGGCCGCCTACATCGAGCAGAACGTGACCAAGCCGGTCGTCGGCTACGTCGCCGGGTTCACCGCCCCCGAGGGCAAGACGATGGGCCACGCCGGCGCCATCGTGTCCGGTTCGTCCGGCACCGCGGAGGCGAAGAAGGAAGCGCTGGAGAAGGTCGGCGTCCGCGTCGGCAAGACCCCCAGCGAGACCGCCCGCCTCATGCGCGAGATCATGAAGAACCTCTGATCACCCGATCAGGCCACGAAAGACGCCCGAGCCGCCCGGCGGCCCGGGCGTCTTTCGCGTCCGGGCGCCTTTCCGCGTCCGTGGGCACGACAAAGGCGACACGCCGGGCTTGCGGGGCCGCCCGTCGCGGCGGTGGTGCCAGCATGGGCGGGTGAGCGATGCGAGAACCCGGGAAGCGGCGCCCGCCCGGCGGGACGGGGAACGGCGGCAAGCCCGCGGCGGGCCCGACCGGCAGCGCGGCGGGACGGGACGGCCGCTGCCGGTGTCCGGGCTCGTCGCGGCGCTGTGGTGCATCGGCATCGGCCTCGCCGTGCTCACCACGGTCACGCTCGTCGGCTGGATCGCCGCGCCCCGCACCGCGTTCGGCGGCGGGCTGCCCGGCGTGTTCCGGGCGGCCGTGAACTTCTGGCTCATCTCGCACCACGCCGGGTTCTCCTCCGGGCACGGACGGGTCGGGCTGCTGCCGCTCGGCGTGCTGATCGTCCCCGGGGCGCTGCTGTACCGGGGCGGCGCGTGGATGATCCGCGGGATCGGGCTGCCGGACCGGCCGCGCGTCGCGGTCGCGCGGGTCGCGGCGGAGCTGGCCGTCCCGTACGCGGCGCTCGCCGGGGCGCTCGCGCTGGCGGCGTCCGCCCCCACGATGCGTCCGTCCGCGTGGCAGGCGCTCGTCGCGTGCGGCACGGTCGCGGTCGTCGCGGGCGGGCTGGGCGCGCGCGGGCCGTGGTGGCGGCGCAGGTCGCGGCGGAGGCGCGCGGCCGCCGCGTCCCTCGGGCGCGGCGCGCTGCTGCGGCTGCTGCCCGAACGGCCCCGCTCGCTGGTGATCGGCGTCGCGGGCGCGGCGGCGGTCCTGCTCGCCTCGGGCGCGCTGCTCGCCGCGGTGTCCCTGGCCCTGCACCTGAAGGACGCCGAGCACCTCTACGACATGCTCGGCCCCGGCATCGTCGGGGGCGTCCTCCTGCTGCTGGTCGAACTCGCGTTCCTCCCGAACATGGTCATCTGGGGCATGTCGTACGCGATCGGTCCCGGGTTCTCGGTCGGCTCGGGCACCACGGTGTCCCCGACCGGCGTCTACCTCGACGTCGTCCCGGCGTTCCCGCCGCTCGCCGCACTGCCCGAGCCCGGCCCCGCCCCGGCGGCGTCCCTGCTCGCCCTCGCCGCGCCGTTCGTCGCGGGCGCCGTCGGCGGGGTGCTGACCGTCCGGTCGACGCCCAGCTCCGCGAACGAAGCGGCCCCGCTGTGGGGGTTCGTGACGGGCGCGCTGACGGGCGTCGTCGCGGCGCTGCTCGCGGCCCTGTCGGGCGGCCCGCTCGGCGGCGGGCGGATGGCCACCGTCGGGCCGTCGCCGTGGCAGGTCGGCCTGATGGCGACGCTGGAGGTCGGCATCTCCGCCGCGATCGTCGCGTGGTGGGCGAACTGGCGGCTGACCGGCCGTCCCGACACCGCGGACGTTCCGCGCCGCCGCCCCCGCCGGACGGCCAAGCCCGCGAAGGCACCGAAGGCGCCGAAGGCCGCGGCCGTCGCGGAGGCCGCGGAGACCGCCGAGGTCGCGGCGCCGACCGTCCCGACCGTCCCGGACGCGCCGGAACCGCCGCCGCCCTCGCCGACGAGGTCCCCGTACGTGCCGGGCCCGCTGGAGTTC
>NZ_MKJY01000170.1 GCF_001942465.1 Actinomadura sp. CNU-125 | reverse complement strand
CACCGGGGAGGGCCGCAACATCACCAACGACGCCTACCTGGTGCCGATGGACGCGACGGACGAGTTCGCGGCGGCCGTCCGGGAGTCGGCCCGGGACCTGCCGGGCGTGCGCGTCGAGGTCACCGGCCCGTGGGCGCCCTACAGCTTCGCCACGCCGCGGACGCCGCGCGTCGACGTCGAGGACGGGGACCGGCGTGGGCGATGACGTCCTGCTGCGGGGGTTCGACGACGAGCCGGCGCTCGCCGGGCACCAGGTCGCGCTGATCGACCTGCTGGACCGGCTGCTGAACACCGGGGCCGTGCTGACCGGCGACCTGGTGCTGTCGATCGCCGACGTGGACCTCGTCCGGATCAACCTGCGCGCCGTCGTCCGTTCCGTCACCCCCGACGACCCCGCACCGTGGTGAGCATCGTGACCGAAGAACATCGCCGCCCCGCCCCGTCCAGGGGCCCCGCCCCGTCCGGCCGTCCCGGCGCGTCCGGCCGTCCCGGCGCGTCCGGCGACCTGCGGCTGGACGGGGTGGCGGACGCCGACGCCGCGCGCGGCTTCGAGCTGCTGCCCGCCCCGCCCGGCGAGCCGAAGGTGCCGAGCGTCGCCGAACGCCTGAACACCGACCCCGAGACGGTCGAGCGCGACCTCGTCAAGCTCGTGCTGACGGTCGTCGAGCTGCTGCGCCAGCTCATGGAGCGCACGGCGCTGCACCGCGTCGACCAGGGCGACCTGACCGAGGAGCAGGAGGAGCGCATCGGCATGACGCTGATGACGCTCTACGACCGGATGGAGGATCTCTGCGAGCGGCACGGCCTGACCATGGACGAGCTCAACCTCGACCTCGGTCCGCTCGGGACGCTCCTCCCGCCCCCGTGACCGCTACTGGTTCATGTGCTCGATCTGCAGGAGGTTGCCGCAGGTGTCCTCGAAGACGGCGGTCGTCACGGGCCCCATGTCGACGGGTTCCTGGGTGAACCGGACGCCGAGGGCCCGCAGCCGTTCGAACTCGGCGCCGGTGTTGTCCACGGCGAACGCGGTGGCGGGGATGCCGTCCGCGACGAGGGCCTCCTTGTAGGGCTTGACGGCGGGGTGGCCGTCGGGTTCCAGGAGGAGTTCGGTGCCTTCGGGCTGCTCGGGCGAGACGACCGTCAGCCAGCGGGCCTCGCCCAGGTCGACGTCGTGCTTCTTCACGAACCCGAGCACGTCGGTGTAGAAACGTTCGGCTTTCGCCTGGTCGTCGACGAAAACGCTCGTGATGTGGATCCTCATCGCTGCCTCCCATTCGGCTTGAGCCACCGGTCGGCGATGCGCTCAAGAGGTTCGGTTTCCAGGTCGTGGAACTTGTAACGGCCCTCGCGCCGGGTGCGGACCAGGCCCGCCTCCTCCAGCACGGCGAGGTGCTGGCTGATCGCCTGCCGGGACGATCCGAGCCCGTGCCTGTTCGTGAGCCGCGCGCAGATCTCGAAGAGGGTCTGCCCGTCGCGCTCGGTGAGCTCGTCGAGGATCGTGCGCCGCGTCGCGTCGGCCAGCGCCTTGAACACATCATCGGACACGCACCGATCATATGCAAGTCACGGCTTGCCTATCAAGCCTTGACGTGCTCGTTTATCTCCGCCCCGGCGAGGGATGGGTGGTTACGGCGAGTCGGCCGAAAAAATCTCGGGGCGGGATGTCGAGAAGCGGGAGACGGCTCCGATCGATGGGTGAGGGCGCCCGCCGGGGGCGCCGCGAACGGAGGGTTGCGAGATGGGCGAGGTCACCTGCGACATCGGGATGTCCCTGGACGGCTACGTGGCGGGGCCGGACCAGAGCCTGGAGAACCCGCTCGGCGTCGGCGGGGAACGGCTGCACCGGTGGATGTTCGAGCAGCGCGAGCAGAACGCCGACGCGGTCGAGGGCATCCTGGAGGCGGGCGCCTACATCATGGGGCGCAACATGTTCGCGCCCGGACGCGGCGACTGGGACCTGGACTGGACGGGCTGGTGGGGCGAGGAGCCCCCGTACCACGCACCGACGTTCGTCCTCACCCACCACCCGCGCGAGCCGCTGCCGATGAAGGGCGGGACGACGTTCGAGTTCGTCACCGACGGGATCGCGGCGGCGCTCGTCCGGGCCCGGGAGGCGGCGGGCGAGAAGAACGTCTCGATCTGCGGCGGGGCGCAGACCGTCAACCAGTACCTGGCGGCGGGGCTGATCGACGAGCTGCGGCTGCACGTGGCGCCGGTGATCCTCGGCGGGGGCGAGCGCCTGTTCGACGGGGTGGGCGACCTCGGCGTGCGCGCGCCCGGCGACGCGCCGGGCACCGACCTGGTCACCCACCTCACCTACCGCCTCACGCGCTAGCCGGCGGCGGGCGTCACGAACTCGGGCTGGTCGAGGATCCGCAGCCAGCTCCCGTCGGGCTGCCGCGCGGCGACCTGGGCGCGGGCGCCCGCGCCGTCGCGCGGCGGCGTCGAGGTGAGCGCGATGTCGCCGTTCACCAGCGTGGGGAGCGGTTCCTCTGGCTCGAACCGGGGGCGGTTCGACAGGACCTTCTCCCACAGTTCGCGGATCGCGTCGCGGCCGACGGTGGTGGCGCCGGGCGGGTACGCCAGCACGGCGTCCTCCGCGTAGAGCTCCGCCACCCCGGCCGCGTCGCCCGCGTTGGAACGTTCAACGAACAGGCGGGTGATGTCTTCGGGACGCATGGCCTTCTCATGGTTCGGCATGCGTCCATGATGGGGAGCCGGTGAGCCATAAGTCCAAGACATGTTGTTTCTAGTGAGCAGAAGCAACGCTTATGGAAGTGGTTCGGGGGCGCGCCTCCGCGAGGAGCCTCCGGTCCGCGGTCGGTTGATAAGATCATGCGATGCGGCTTTTGAGTGATGAGGACGTTCGTGCGCTGCACGCCAAGTACGCCCCGACTCAAGAGGCGTTCGACCTCGTCCACTCGCACTGCGAGACCGTCTGGCGCATCGCCGAGCAACTGCTCGACCGCCGGGAGTTCGGCGTCGACACCGAACTCGACGCCGAACTCGTCCGCGTCGGGTGCCTGCTGCACGACATCGGCGTCTACCGGCTGTACGACGCGGACGGCGGCTTCGACCACGCGGGGTACATCCGGCACGGCATCCTCGGGTACGAGATCCTCGCCGACGAGGGGTTCCCCGAGGCCGTCTGCCGGTTCTGCTCGCACCACACCGGCGTGGGCCTCACCCGCGCGGACGTCCGGAAGCAGGGGCTGCCGCTGCCGGTCGCCGACTACCTGGCGGAGACGGTCGAGGAGGAACTCGTCATGTACGCCGACAAGTTCCACAGCAAGAGCGATCCGCCCCGGTTCGTCCCCGCCGACGAGTTCGCCCGGCATGTCCGCCGGTTCGGGGACGAGAAGGTCACCGCCTTCGAGGAGATGTGCGGCCGGTTCGGCGTGCCCGATCTGGCGGCCGTCGACTCCGGTACCGCACCCAGCTGACTCCTCTCATCGCGACTCCCCCGGGGCGCACGTTCCGGCCGGTCAGCGCGGTGCGCGCGGCAGGCCGAGGCCGATCATCGAGATCAGCTCGCGCTGGATCTCGTTGACGCCGCCGCCGAACGTCAGCACGAGCGCGCCCTTGACGCCCTCGTCGAGCCGTTCGATGAAGTCGGCGGTGGCCGGGTCGCCGGGGTCGCCGAAGCGTGCGAGGACGTCGCCGATGATGCGGCCGACGTCCTGCATCCGCTCCGACCCGTAGATCTTGCTGGCGGACGCGTCGGCGGCGCCGAGCCAGCCGAGGTCCTGGTTCGCGGCGACCTGCCAGTTCAGCAGCTCGTTGACGCGCAGGTACGCGCGCACCCGCGCGATGGCGCGGCGGACGGCCGGTTCCTCGATGGGCGGGCGGCCGTCCCGTCCGGCCGAGGTGCGGGCCCACCGCTCGAACCGGTCGTAGGTGTGGCCGATGTTCCCGGCGGGGGCGAGCGTGACCCGCTCGTGGTTGAGCTGGTTGACGATGAGGTCCCAGCCCTTGTTCTCGCCGCCGATCAGCATGTCGGCCGGGACCCGGATGTCCTGGAAGTACGTCGAGTTCGTGTGGTGCCGGCCGTCCATGGTGATGATCGGCGTCCAGGAGAACCCGGGGTCCTTGCAGTCGACGATGAGCATCGAGATGCCCTTGTGCTTCTTGGCGTCCGGGTCGGTGCGGGCGGCGAGCCAGACGTAGTCGGCGTGCTGCGCGCCCGACGTGAAGATCTTCTGCCCGTTGACGATGTAGTGGTCGCCGTCGCGGACGGCCGTGGTGCGCAGCGCCGCGAGGTCGGTGCCGGCGCCGGGCTCGCTGTAGCCGATCGCGAAGTGGCACTCGCCCGCCAGGATGCGCGGGATGAAGTACTCCTTGTGCGCGTCGGAGCCGTACTCCAGGATCGTCGGCGCGACGGAGTTCAGCGTGATCAGCGGGTAGGTGACCTCGGCCCAGGCGATCTCGTTCGCGAAGATCGTCTGCTCGACGGGGCCGTAGCCGCGGCCGCCGTACTCCTTCGGCAGCGCGACGCCGAGCATCCCGTCGCGGCCGAGCCGCCGGGTGTGCTCCATGTACGCCTCACCGAACGGGTCCTGCCGGATCGCCTCGGCCTGCGCCGGGGTCAGGCAGTTGCGGAAGTACTCGCGCAGCTCGGCGCGGAGCTTCTTCTGCTCGTCGGTCAAGTCGATGAACATTCAGACCTCCTGAGCCTGCACGATGGCGCCGAGCGCGTCGAGGGTGTCCTCGGGGCCGCCGAGGAGGTGCCCGTAGTGCTTGCCCCAGGCGAAGTAGCGGTGCAGCGGGTAGGTGACGTCGAGGCCGATGCCGCCGTGCAGGTGCTGGCAGGTGTAGAGGGCCTGCATGACGGGTTCGCACGCGTTGAAGGCGGCGATCGCCAGCACCTCGTCGGTGTCGGGGGCGTCCTCGGCGAGCCGCCACACGCCCGCCCAGACGGCCACGTCGAGCGCGCGCTTGGCGATGTAGACGTCGCCGATCTGCATGGTGACGGCCTGGAACTGCGCGAGCGCCCGCTCGAACTGCTCGCGCGTCTTCACGTACTCCTTGGTGAGGTCGAGGGCGCCCTCGATCACCCCGGACGAGACGGCGACGGCGCCCGCGACGGCCGTCCGGCGCAGCGTGTCCCAGGCGGCGCCGTCCGTCCCGGACGGTCCGCCGAGCAGCGCGTCCGCGCCGACCCGGACGCCGTCCAGCGCGATCCGCGACAGCGGTTCGGAGATCGCCGACGGCTGCGCGGTGATCGTCACCCGCGACGGCTCGACCAGGAACACCCCGACGCCCGCGCCCTCGACCCGTGCCGGGACGAGGATCCGCGCGGCCTCGCGGGCGCACGGCACGAACGTCTTGACGCCGTCGAGGACGAAGCCGTCGCCGTCCCGGCGGGCCGTCGCGGCGACCTCGCCGGCCGGGCCGACCTCGCGGTACGCACCGGTCAGGACGGTCTCGCCCGCGGTCAGCGGGGCCAGCAGCGCGCGCTGCTCCGGCGTGCCGTGCTCGGCGATCGGGAGCGCGGCGAGCGCCAGCGACGCGTACGCCGGGACGGGCGCGCGACGCGCGCGCCGACCTCGCGCAGGACGACCGCCAGCCCGGTGGGGCCGAGGCCCGCGCCGCCGACGTCCTCGGGCAGGACGGCGCCGAGCAGCCCGGCCTGCGCGAGGGCCTTCCAGGCGCCGCCGTCGAACGCGGGGCCGCCCTTGCCGTGTTCCCCGTCGAACGCCTCCAGCCGTTCGGCCGTGGCCTCGCGGGCCAGGACGTCCGCGGCGAGGCCGCGGAGTTCGCTCCGCGTCTCGTCGAGGTTGAAGTCCACTCATCCGCTCCCTTCGGGCAGCTGCGGCCGGCCGCGCCGACCCCATGGCCGAAAGTAGAACAGATTCTACTTTGTGTCCAGGGGGAGTGATCAGCGGTCCCGGCGCCGTGATTCGCCTAGCATGGGCGCGTGGACGAACGCAGAACGGGCACCCGAGGACGCGCCCGGCATCGACCGTTCAGATAACAGGTTCTTGCACTGGTTGTAGGCTGGGGGCGACACGGCGGGCGAACGCGCCCGCACGAAGGGAATGAGGACCGTGACCGCAGAGCCGACCGTGGCCGAGGACGAGAGCGCGGGGCAGCCCGCCGGGCGGGCGGGCCAGAACGCGCGGTCCCGCAGCCAGCACCAGCGGCGTAAGCGTATCGTCCAGGCCGCCGCCGCGCTCGCGTCGCGCGGCGGCATCGAGGCCATGCAGATGCGCACCGTCGCCGAACGGGCCGGCGTCGCGCTCGGCACCCTCTACCGCTACTTCCCCTCGAAGGACGACCTGGTCGTCGCCGTCGTCGGCGAGGAGATCGACCTCCTCGAACGCAGCATCGAGCGGCGCCCGCCCCGCGCGGGCACGTCCGCGCAGCGGGCGGTGGAGGCGCTGATGCGCGCCACCCGCGGCCTGATGCGGGAGCCGGAGCTGGCCGCGGCGCTGATCCGGTCGCTGCTGCTGTCGGACGTCCAGACCGACTTCAGCGACCGGATGACCGCCCTGCTGCTGCGCGCCGCCGTCGGCCCCGGAACCGACGCCGACCCGGACGACGCGCAGCGCGTCATGGCGCGCGCGCTCACCGCCGTCTGGACGATGGAGATGATCGAGATGCTGCGCGGGCAGGCCGGGGCCGACGAGATCCAGGCCCGGCTGGAGCTCGCCGCCGGGCGGCTCCTCGGCGGCTGAAACGGCGGGTGGAACGGCGGACGGGCGGCGGAAGGGATCTTCCGCCGCCCGCCGCGTTCCGCCGGTCAGCTCACAGGCGCTGCCCGGCCTCGTCGACGATCCCCGCCTCGACCTGGACGGTCAGCCGCAGCAGGTCGCCCTTGCGCACCGAGAGGACCATGTCCTCCCCGCGGCTGGTGTTGTCCTTGATCGCGATCGCGCGCTCGCCGAGGTACTCGTAGGTCTCCGGGTCGAAGAGGATCTCCTCGTGCAGGTAGCCCTCGGTGACCCGGCCGAGCGCGATGGCCTGGCGTCCCGCCATGTCCACCTTGTCCTTGACGAGCGTCACTTCCGGGATCTTCTTGATCGCGCGGAACACGGCCGCCTCGACCTTCGGCGGCAGCACGTTGTCCCGCAGGATCACGCTGAGCTTCCCGTACGCGCTGATCTTCCCCTCCACGGTCGGCACGCCCTCGGCGACGTCGCCCGGCTCCGTGTAGGCCCACTTCAGCAGCGCGTCCGGATCCGTGGGGAGCTTCGCCAGGCTCGCGTAGTCCTGCGGCGGCGAGGACGCGGGCATCATCGGCGACTTCTCCAGCTTCCCGTTCTCCATGTACGCGAGGACCTTGCCGTCAGCGCGCTTCCAGCTCCGGCTCGTCCGGGTGTCGGCCGGGTCGTCCGACAGCGGCCCGTTCGGGGTGTCGCCGCGCCGCACCCGGTGCTCGGTGTAGATCCACTGGTCCGGGCGCGGCGGCGTGAACGGGCGGGCCTCCGCGGACTTCGCGGCCCGCTCCAGCAGCTCGGACGCGAACGCGACCGGCGCCGCCGGGACGCCCGGCACGACCGCGGTCGGCCGCCCGTTCTCGTCCACGCCGCCCGCCGACTGCAGCACCGTCACGCCGACGACCGCGGCCGTCGCGAGCGCGCCGACCGCGGCGAGCCCGACCCCGAGGCGCGGGAGCCGGACGGTCCGCGCGGCGGACCGTCCGGCCCGGCGGGCGCGCGTCCGGCGGTGCGGTCCATGAGCGCGGCGCGGGCCGCCGCACGGGCCCCGGACGAGGGCGCGGCGGGCTCGTCCCACGCCTCGCGCAGGGTTTCGATGTCGTTCATCGGATGTCGTCCTCTCGAAGTTCGAACTTCGCGCCCAGCGCGGCGCGGATCTTCTTGCGGGCCCGGTGCAGCCGCGACCGCGCCGTCCCGGCCGGGATGCCGAGCGCGTCGGCCGCCTCCTGGACGCCGAGGTCGGCCCACGCGACGAGCAGCAGCACGTCCCGGTCGCCGCGCGGCAGCCTCCGCAGCGCCTTGGCGAGCGGCCCGCGGGCGGCCTGCGCGTCGAGCCGTCCGGCGACGCGGTCGGCGTGCCCCGGTTCGACGTCGCGGGTCCCGGCGCGGGCCAGCGCCCGGTACTGGCGGGCCTCCGCACGGTGCTGCCGGGCGATCAGGTTGGACGCGATCCCGTACAGCCAGGGGCGGGCGTCGGCGCGGGACGCGTCGTAGCGGTCGCGCCGGTCGAACGCGATCAGGAACGTCTCGGCGGCCACGTCGTCGGCGATCACCGGGCCGAGGCGGCGCGCCGCGTACCCGTGGATCGCGGGATAGTGCCGGTCGAACAGGGCCGCGAAGCACTCCGGTTCCGTCACCGAGCGCCGGACGATCTCGGCGTCGCCGCTGACGGTCGGCGCCGTCATGCGCGCCCGCCCGCCGGATCGGGGGGCCGCGGGGGGTCAGGGATCATGTCGTGCCTTCCGCCGTGAGCGTCGGTCACTCCCGCTTCGCCGATCCCCCGGCGCGCGTTCGCGCTTTCTTCGGACGGGGCGGCACGTTACAGCGGGCGGCGGGGCATTCCGCTGTGTGACCGGGCGATTCCGCACTAGCCTTGGGTCCCGACAGCGCCGGGACGAAGAAGGTGTGCCAGTGACCGAGCAGGAACCGATCCTCAGCGACGGGGTCATCATCGAGTTCATCGATGGCAAGGACGTTCCCGTCCAGCACAAGGACTTCGGTGAGCGGGCCGTCGTGATGCGCGACGCGAAGAACTCCGAGGGCCCGATCCTCTACTTCACCGAGGCCGAGTGGGACGCCTTCATCGCGGGCGTCAAGGACGGCGAGTTCGACGACCTCCTGGAGGAGGAGCCGACCGAGGGCTCCTGAACCCCCGCCTCCGGCCCCGCACCCGAATCCCGGGTCGCGGGGCCGAATCGTCCCGGTTTCACCGGGCACGTATGCGTCCGACAGGGGCGACGGGCGGCCGAAGGGGGCGGCAATGACCGACGTCGAGATCATCGAGACCGCGGCACTGGGCGACCGCAGCCACGTCGCCCACGACGGCGAACACGCGATCGTCGTCGATCCGCAACGCGACCTCGACCGCGTCGCCCGCGTCCTGGACGAACGCGGCCTGCGGTGCGCGCTCGTCCTGGAGACCCACGTCCACAACGACTACGTGTCCGGCGGCCTCGAACTCGCCCGCGCCACCGGCGCCGAGCACGGCCTGCCCGCCGCCGCGTTCCTCGCGTTCGGCCACCGCCCCCTCGCCGACGGCGACGAACTGGACGTCGGCGACCTGCGCGTACGGGCCGTCGCGACGCCCGGCCACACCGACGCCCACCTCGCCTACATCGTCGACGGACCCGGCGGAACCGCCCTGTTCACCGGCGGTTCGCTCCTCTACGGGACGGTCGGCCGCCCCGACCTCGTCGCCCCGTCCCGCACCGGCGAACTGGCCCGCGCCCAGTACCGCTCCGCGCACCGCCTCGCCGGACTCGCGGGCGACGACGCCCGCGTCTACCCGACGCACGGATTCGGCAGCTTCTGCTCGTCCGCCCCCGCCGCCGACGACGCCGTGTGGACGCTCGGCGACGAACGCGCCCGCAACGACGCGCTGACCGAACCGTCCGAGGACTACCTGGGGCTCGTCGTCGTGCACCGGATCCGGCACGGCAAGCAGTCCTGATCCGGGGCCGCCGATTCCCGCGCGCGCTGATCGATTGCGTGGTAGAACTCTCGGCGTCAACGCCCTTCCCCCGGAGACCGACATGCGCAAGCGCTCCGCCGCCGCAGCGACCCTCCTCGGCGCCGCCCTCCTGTTCCCCACCGCCGCCCAGGCCGACATCGCCCACTCCGCGGTCGTCTCGGCCGACCCGGTGGACGGCACGCCGCACGTCCTGGACGGGACGGTCCGCGCCATCGCGGTCGTCGGCTCCACGGTGGTCGTCGGCGGCAACTTCGAGCAGGTGCGGGAGGCGGGCGGCGGCGCGAAGGCGACCGCCCGCGCCAACCTGTTCGCGTTCGACCTGTCCACCGGGAAGATCAGCACGACGTTCGTCCCGAAGATCGACGGGACGGTCTACGCGCTGCAGCCCGGCCCGGACGGCACGGTCTACGTCGGCGGCCGGTTCAAGAACGTCGCGGGCGCCGCGACCGGGCCCGTCGCGCGGCTGCAGGTGTCGACGGGCAAGGTCGTGACGTCCTTCAAGCCCGCCGTGCCGCGCGGGAAGGTCGCCACCATGGTGCGGCGCGGCAACCGGCTGTACATCGGCGGGACGTTCACGCAGGTCGCGAAGAAGACCGTCACCGGGCTGGCGCGCCTCAACGCCACGACCGGCGCCCTCGACCCGACGTTCGCCATCACGCTGAGCCAGCCTCGCGCCGGGACGCTGAAGGTCGCCAACCTCATCGTGAACCCGCAGGACACCCGCCTGGTCGTCAGCGGGACGTTCACCCGGGCGGCGGGCAAGAGCCGCTACCAGATCGCGATGATCGACACCGGGGCGAAGCAGGCCGCGGTGACGTCCTGGGCGACCGAGGCGTACACCTCGCCGTGCAACCGGCAGTCGTTCGACACCTACATGCGCGGCATGGACTTCTCCCCGGACGGCTCCTACTTCGTCGTCACGACGACCGGCGGCCCGTACGGCCCCCGCCAGATGTGCGACACCGCCGCCCGCTGGGAGACGAACAAGACCGGTTCCGGCCAGAAAGCGACGTGGATCAACCACACCGGCGGCGACACGCTGCTGTCCACGGCCGTCACCGGTGCCGCCGTCTACGTCGGCGGGCACCAGCGCTGGATGGACAACCCGTACGGCTCCGACTCCCCCGGACCGGGCTCCGTCGCACGTCCGGGCATCGCGGCGCTGAACCCCAAGACCGGCAAGGCCCTCTCGTGGAACCCGACCCGCAGCCGCGGCCACGGCGTCGAGGCGCTCGTCGCGACGCCCAAGGGCCTGCTCGTGGGCAGTGACACCGACGAACTCGGCCACGAGTTCCATGGGCGCATCGGCATGTTCCCGCTACGGTAAGTCTGCACTGGCGAGAGGAGCGGGCATGACGGGGTGGGAACGGCACGGTGACACGCCGCCGAACTTCGGACGTGCCGCCGGGCCGGACGACCGTCCACCGCTCGACCGTCCACCGCGCGGCCGCCGCGCCCGCCGGGCCGCCGCCGCCCGCGC
>NZ_MKJY01000169.1 GCF_001942465.1 Actinomadura sp. CNU-125 | reverse complement strand
CCGGCCCGTTCAAGCTGACCTCCGCGAGCGCCCCCGCCACGTCGTCCCCCGCGACCGCCGCCAGCTCCACCAGCCACACCCCGCCCGGGAACCGCTCCGCGAGCCGCTCCCCGACCGTCGTCGCCAGCCGCGTCTTGCCCGCACCGCCCGTGCCGACGAGCGTGACGAGCCGTCCGTCCCACAACCGGCGCGCGATCCACGCGCACTCGTCGTCCCGCCCCACGAACCCGGTCACGCGCCCGCAGGTTTCCGCGCGGCCTCGTCCGCGGCACTTGCAGGACATCGAGGTAGGCCGCGCGGAGCTCGTCCCCGGGGTCGCTCCCCAACTCGTCCGCCAGCACCCGCCGGAACCCCTCGAACACCGCGAGCGCCTCCGCGTCCCGTCCGTCCCGGTGCAGGCCCCGCACCAGCAGCGTCCGGACCCGCTCCCGCAGCGGGTGCCGCGCGGCGAGCCCTTCGAGCTCCGCGACCAGCCCGCCCGGTTCGTCCCCGGAGGCCAGGTCGGCGGCGATGCGGTCCTCGGTCGCGGCGAGCCGCAACTCCCGCAGCCGCACGGCGACCGGCGCGTCCGCCAGCGGCTCGCCGCGCCCAGCGCGAGCGCCTCCGCGAGCACCTTCGCCGCCCGCACGTCCTCCCCGCCCCGCAGCGCCCGCGCCCCCTCCCGCGCGAGCCGCTCGAACCTGTGCGCGTCCACCGCGTCCTCGGGGACGTCGAGGAGGTATCCCCCGGGGACCGAACGCACCCAGCCGTCCGGGAGGGCCCGCCGGAGCCGCGACACGAGCGCCTGCAGCGCGTGCGCGGGATCGCCCGGCCCGCCGTCCGGCCACACCGCCCGCGCGAGCGCCCCGCCCGTCACCGTCCGTCCGGGCTCCAGCGCCAGCCGCGCCACCAGCACCCGCAACCGCGCGCCCCGCACCCGCACGACCTCCCCGCCGTCCATGACCACCAACGGCCCGAGGATCCCGACGAACATGCCCCCATTGTGTCGCCCACACCCCGTGGACGACGCCCCCTCAACGCGCTCACGGGTTCAGGACCGCGAACACGACCTTGCCGGTATTGCCCGACAACGGCCGCACACCCCAATACCGCGTGTACTGCTCGACGACGAACAAGCCGCGCCCGGACTCGCCGTCCAGATCGGCCCGCTGCACACGCGGCTCCTCCCAGTGCGAATCCTGCACCTCCATCCAGAGCGAGCCGTCCTCGTTGTGCCCGAGCCGGAACGTGACGTCGTCCTCCCCGGTCGTGTGCCGGATCGCATTGGTGACCAGCTCGCTCGCGACCAGGCACGGAACGAAGTCGTCCATGCCGCTCGCCCCGAGCACGAGCCGAATGAACCCCCGAACCTCCGCGACCGACTCAAGATGCCGCTTGACCACCATCTCCGCGTGCGCCGCCTCGATCACGTCCGGCGGAGAGGACGGACGAACGTCCGCACCGCGACGACTTTTGTGTGCCTCCACGCGATTACCCACCACACGTCTCGCCGAGACCGACGGTGTACGCGCTCATGCCGACCACATCCTTCGAAAGAGATCTGTGAACTGAGCCACAGACTGATGGGCCGGACAGTAGATTGCACTTATTCCGCAGACATCTGGGAATGCGCGCAAGTTCGGGGGAGTCAGTCATGGCGATCAAGCCATCACCGGATCCGCAGGGCAACATGTGGGACTTCATCGCCTACTACCTGCGAGTTTGGCGCACGAGGCCAGTCAACCAAGCGAAGCCCGCGACCAAGATTCTCAACACCAGCGACTCGACACTTTCAAGGCTTGAGCAGGGCCACCGACGACTTCGTGGCGATGAAGCCATAAAGCTAGACAAAGCATGGGGAACCGGTCGCCTCTTCGAGCTTATGGTCTGGTTCGCCAGCATCGGACACGATCCGGAGTGGTTCGCCCAATATGTCGAATTGGAGCAGGCGGCCAACGTGATCCGGCTCTACGATGGCGACGTCATCCCCGGCCTGCTCCAAAACGAGGACTACGCCTGCAGCGTCATCGAGTCGGGCGACGCCGAAAACCCGACCGAGATGCTGCGCGAGCGCATGGAGCGCCAGGGTCTGTTCGAACGACAGCCTCGCCCCGTCCATCTGACGGCCCTCATCTCACAGAACGCCATCGAGTGGCCGGTCGGCAGTCCGGAGATCATGCGCGCGCAACTCCAACGCCTCCTCGACATGTCCGAGCGCTCGAACGTGATCATCCGGATTGTGCCGAGAAGCTGGGACGTCGGGGCCTACCCCGGACTCGACGGCGCCTTCAAGCTCCTCAAAGGGACCGACTTCACCGACGTCGCATACACCGAGTCACCCGGAACCGGACGACTGGTCTCGAGTCCGGCTGAAGTGGAACGGTATGTCGTAAGGTACGACCAGATCAGCGCGAAGGCACTCCCAGAAGGCCCCTCCCGGGAGCTGATCCGATCTGTGATGGAGGCATTCAAGTGACACGCCCGACACCGTGGCGCAAGAGCAGCCACAGCGGCACGCAGGGCGACTGCGTGGAGGTCGCACATCTGGAGGCCCAGGTGGGCGTTCGCGACAGCAAGGACCCCGAGGGCGGTCACCTGGTGCTCGACCGTGCGGCAGCCCGCACGCTGGTGCGCCGCGCGAAAGCGGGAGACCTCGACCTCTGACCCGACGCGCGGACGGCCTCGGCGGTGTTGCCGCCGGGGCCGTCCGACGTTCCGGGGGGCACCCGTCTTACACCGGCCACAAGCGGCCTGATCAGTGATGGTCCTTCCAGAGCGTGTCCGTGACGCCGTCGCTCCCCTGTGCCGGGGCGGCTATCGCGTGTACTTCGCCGGGCGGATGGTCAGCGTCCTGGGGTCGTCGGTCGCGCCATTCGCTTTGGCCGCCGCGCTCGCCGACGGTCGGCACGGCGGAATGCGGATCGCCATCGTTCTGGCGGCCGAGTACGTCCTGTACCTGGTGGCGATGCCGGTCATGGGGCTGGTCGCCGACCGGGCGGCCGACCTGCGCGCGGTGCTGGTCGTCTCGCAGTTGACCGCCGCCTGTGGTCAACTCGCCGAAGCCGCGCTGATCCTCAACGGGGTGACGGCCGTCGCGCCGCTGGCGGCGGCCGCGGGGACGGGCGCCGTCGCGGCGAGCCTGTCGGTCGTCACCGGGGCGCGGCTGGTGCCGAACCTGCTCGAACCCGGGCTGCTGCAACAGGCCAACGGGCTACTTCGCACGGTGCAGATGACCCTCGCCGTACTGGGCCCGGCGACCGCAGGCGTTCTCGTCGCGGTTCTGGACGCCGGATGACTGATCGCTTGGGACGCGGTGACGTTCGTGGTCGCCGCGACGATCTTCACGCGCCTCCCCCGCCGTCCAGTGGTGAGCGTGGACGGCGGGGCGGCCGAGTCCGTACGCACCGGCCATGGGGAGGCCGAGGACGCTCCGGTGACCCTGGTCGCCGGGCTGCGCGCGTTCGCCGCGCGGCGCTGGCTGGTCGCGCTCACCCTGTCGGACGCGGCCGCGGGACGCGGCGTTCATGTGCGCGCTCGTCCTGGGGCCGGTGCACGCGACCCGTGAACTCGGCGGGGTCGGCCAGTGGGGCTGGATCAACTCGGCGCTCGCGGCGGGCAGCGCGGTCGGCGCCCTGACGGCCGTCCTCATGCGCATCGACCGCGCCGGATGGGCCATCGCCGGAGGCCAGGCCGGGCTCGGCCTCGGCGTCGTGGCCATGGCGGCCGGGTTTCCCACGCCGGTGTCGCCGCCGCGAGCGTGGTGGGCGCGGCGGTGGCCGGGCCCGGCGGCGTCGCGCGCCGCAGCGTCGTCCAGACGCACGTGCCCCAGCGGCAGCTCGGCAGGGTCGTCGGCCACATCGAAACGATCGGTTCGCTTCCGATCCCGCTCGCCTACCTGGCCGCCGGGCACGCGGCCGACAGCGTCGGCACCCGGCCGGTGATGGTGGTGTGCGCGGCAACGATGCTGGCCGTCGCGATCGCCCCGCTCCTACTGCCCGACGTCCGGCGACTGCGGCTCACCCCAGAGCCCCCGGTAGTTGCCCATCCGCCTCCGTGATGCCGCAACCCTCAGCCTTCGATCGGTCCCCCGCTACCGTCGACCGTCCAGGTCGGCTCGCCGCCATCGGGATCGTCGGTGTCCTCGCCAGCGGTTGTGATGCCCGTTTCTGCCTCGGACGGGGCTGAGGCCACGATCGTGCTCGGCCATGACGTCGGGGGCGGGCCAAATGCGCGACGACCGGCCCTCACGGTGAGGGTGGCCATCGCGGCGTTGGCGCTGCCACCGATCACGGCGCCGATACCGAACGGTGCCACTCGACCGAGAACGATGACCCCCTGCTTGGTCCCGTACTTCGTGATGAAGTTCTTCCCCAAGATCTTGTTGATCTGACGCAACGTCTCGACCGGCACCTTGGCGACGACCTGACGCCCCCAGTGTTGCCCCGTACGCTCGGCGACCTTCGAAATGGTGGCGGAGCCGGACCCGCCGAGCATGATGCCCATAACGATCGTTCGGCGGCGCTCGATCTCGTCGATGGGAACTCCGTGGACTTCGGCGATCGAGAGCGCGAAAAGGACACTCATCTCAAGAGACGAGAACGTTTCGCCGGCCGACAGTGCCAGTGCGACTCCTGTGCCGACGCCGGGCGCGGCTGCGGTCCCTCCGACCGCGGCGCCCGTGCCGGTCAAGGTGCTGACGTACATCCGCTCCAGAGTGCGGATGACCTGCGCCGGCGTCGCCTCCGGGTTCCGCTGGCGGGCCCGCGTGATGTTCTTGCGCACCAGCAGGCTCTGGGAATTGATCGCCTTGTCCAAGAGGTCGAGGACTCGCTGCTCACGTCCGGGTGTTGCCGGAACCGGCTCGTCAAAGGCATCTGTGGCCATGCCTCGATCTCCTTTTATCGTCACGTCCGAGCCGAGTGTCCCACTCGTCCGACCGCCTGGACCTGCGACGGCTTGACCAGGCCACCTCCGGCCAGAAACCCGCGACGCCTCACCATCGGGATCGGCGGCTCCCATTACCTCCGGCCGGTTGTCGGATCGGCGCCGTCACTGGTCGGTGACGGCTAGGCCGAGGGTGGCGGCCAGGTCTCGGAGGGTTTCCTCGTAGATGGGGCCGGGGTCGGAGTAGACGAAGTCGAGCTGGTTGAGGACCTCCATGCACAGGAGCCCGTACAGCCGGATCCAGCACGATAGGGCGACGTAGAGTGCTTCGATGGGCAGGTCGCGGTCCAGGGCGGCGGCGTAGGCGCGCAACTGTTCGCGGACGGACGGGTCCAGCTCCTCGGCCGCGGGGACCGGGAAACGCGGACCGGCCCACAGTTCCTCGATCTGCTGCAGGAAGACCAGTTCGAAGTCGCGGCCCGCCTGGTTGCGGGGCGAGTCGGGACGGTGCCGCGCGGACGCGGCGGGCGCGATGGGGCTGGCGAAGATCCATCCGAACTCGGCGGGATGGGCGATGGCCCAGTCGCGCATGGCGCGGCAGGTGGCGAGCAGCCGTTCGGCGGACGCGCCGGGGGCGTGGGCGTCGCGGGCGGTCTCCATCGCGGTGGTCAGCTCGCGCAGGAAGTCGGCGGTCACGGCCGCGACCAGGTCGTCGTGCGAGGCGAAGTAGTGGTAGAGCGCCGGGCCGCTCATGCCGATCTCGCGGGCGACGGCGTTGATCGTCACCGCCGGGGGGCCCTTGGTGGTCAGCAGCCGGCGGGCGGCCTCGCGGATCTCGGCGAGGGTCGCCTCGCGGAGCCTCTCGCGGCGGCGGGCGGGGTGTGCGGGCATGACCGTCCTCTCTGAACGACGTTGACAGCCTAGTGCCTCTATGTTTCCTTAGAGGTACTAGATCTTCTAGAGCATCTAAGGAGATGACCATGTTCGTAGTTGCGGTGGCCCCTGCTTCTCGGCAGGGCGGCTGAGATGGCACAGCGTGTTCGCAATCCGCTGGTCGGCGCGTTCGCCAAGTACCGCCTGGACACCACCGTCACCGACGTCGGGACGGTCACGCCGACGATGCGGCGCATCCGCCTCGTCGCGGACGAGCCGGTCGGCTTCCCGTACGTTCCGGGGCAGCACGTGCGGGTCGAGATCAACGATCCGCTGTCGGTGTCGGGGCTGCTGCGCCCGGGCGAGACGCTGCGCACCTACACCATCTGGGAGTTCGACCCGGACGAGCGTGCGATCGAACTGCGCGCGCACCTGTACGACGGGGACGGCATCGGCCTGCGATGGGCGCGCACTGCCGCGGTGGGCGACCGGGTGCCGATCTGGTGGCCGCAGGGCGAATTCCACACTCGTCCGGCGCCGTTCCATCTGTTCGTGGGCGAGGAGACCGCCGGTGCCGCGTTCGGGCCGATGCTGCGGGCGCTGGAGCCCGCGGACCGCGTGTACGGGGTGCTGGAGAGCGAGTCTCCGGAACAGGACATGCCGATGCCCGGCCCGCACCGGCTGCGCCGGGTGCACCGCGACGGCGCGCCGGCCGTCGCGTCGCCGACGCTGCTGGCGGCGGTGGCGGGCCTGGACCTGCCGGACGGCGACGGTGCCGCCTACCTGGCGGGCGAGGCGCGCACCTGCCAGCAGATCCGCGACCACTTGGTCCGCGAGCGCGGCTGGGACCGCCGGTCGGTCAAGGTCAAGCCGTTCTGGGCCGTGGGCAAGCGCGGCCTGCACTGACGTGGGAGCGTAATGGGTCGGTACGTCCCGTCACCCCCCTCCTGGAGACGGGACGTACGGTCAGGGGGCCCCTTCGCGGGCGGTTTCGTGCAGGCGGACGAGCTGTTCGCAGGCTTCGGTGATGTCGGCGACCGGCATCCGGGCGAGTTCGCCCTCGTGGTCGCACCAGTGGAAGGCGGCGCCCTCGCACCAGACGGTGAGGGCGCCGACGGCGAGGCCTGCGGGGGCCACCGGGGTGGGGTCGTCGAGGCCGCGCTCGGCGAGGAGGGCGCCGAGTTCCTCGATGGCGTGCTCGGGGACGGGCGAGAGCGGACGGCCGCGGCCGGCGCGGACCGGGACGGCGAACCAGGTGGCCTTGCCGGACACCTGCGGGCTGCGGAGGCGGGAGCGGGACGCGTGGTGGCCCCAGCGTCCGCCGGAGAGCAGGTCGATGATGTCGAGGCCGCGGCCGTGCTCGGGCATCGGGCCGCCGCGGGGGTGGTGCCGCCAGCAGCGGAGCTCGTCGAAGATCTTGACGACGAGTTCCTGGCGGCCGCGGCCGTCGCCGCGGCGGTAGATCCAGAGTTCGGCGCCGGGGGACGGCTTGCGGGTTCCGTCGGCGGAGCGGGGGGTGCCGTGCTGGAGGGCGTTGGTGGCCAGTTCGCTGACCATCAGGGTGACGTCGGCCGCGTCGTGGACGCCCGCTTTGGGGAGCAGGTTCGCGACGTGCGCGCGCGCGACACCGGCGATCGTCTCGTCGGGGGGCAGGGGCAGGGCAGTGCAGCCGCCGTTTTCCAGCGTCCAGGGGACCCCGCACACCGTCGCCGCCTTCGTCATGGTCGCCACCTCGGTGAAGTCGATTGATTTCTTCCGTGGCTACCGCCCACCGGCGCGTGAGAGCGGTAGGTGGTCTGGGGACGGCCCGGGCTGAATGATCCCGACAATCGCGACATAAGCCCTGCAGTTCCCGACTCGCTACCTGTGAATCACAGATTCAGTGTCGCACATGCGGCCCGACAAAACCTCGAACATGAGCAAGGAGTCGAGTTGACGAACGAGATGACCACCAATACGGACTCGCACTGACAAAACCCGCGCGTCCATGATCGGACGAACGCGTAACGGCGGGCGTCTGGGACGGGCGGGTGCGTGCGCTGTAGCGTGGAGAACGCCTGAGAGGGGCCGCACACGGAAGATCCCCCAGGGATGCAGCCCTGGGGGACCCTCGTGTGCGGCTTCAGGCGATCAACGCCCTTTTCCGCGAGCCCGCGCTAGCGGTCGTACCGGCCCGCCTTCACGTCGGCGAGGAACGCGGCGAACACCGGACGGGCGACGACGTGCGCGCCCGCGTCGGGCGTCACGCTGTCGCGCACCCCGGTGGCCGTGTCGAGGTCGGCGACCTCGACGCACGCACCGTTGCTGCTGGCGCTCGCCGAAGCCTTGAACCACTGTGCCTGAGAGAGGTCCATGCGTGTCTCCTTGCGGATCACTCGAGTGATGCCATGAGCTTGTTGAGGTACTCGACGCTGTCGGCCGGGCCGAGCGCCGCCTCTAAGATGTTCAGTTCATGTTCCTCCACGTTCTCGAAGTGCTCGATGCCCTGGATCGCCAGGTCGTTCTCCAGGTAGACCATGGGTTCCACTTCGCCGGGGAAGCGGAAGATGTGGAAGAGCGTGGCCATGCCCGGGTGCATGCCGTCCTGGAAGCGGATGAGCCGCAGTTCGACGTTGGGCCGCTCGGCCATCTTGAGCAGGTGCGCCAGCTGGGTGCGCCGCAGCTCCAGGTCTCCCCACCGGTACATCAGCGCCGCCTCGGTGATCAGGGCGGTGAACTTGGGCGCCGTCCCGTCGTGGCGTTCGAGGATCTGCTGGCGGCGGAGGCGGGCGCGCAGGGCCCGCTCCTGCCAGTCGGGCGTCCGGGTACCGACGGCCAGGAGCGCCTGGATGTAGGGGATGGTCTGCAGCAGGCCGGGGACGAGCAGCGGCGTGAAGACGAGGATCTCGGAGGCGTCGTTCTCGAAGCCAGGGAACTCGACGTTCTCGAACACCTCGCCGTACTCGCGCCACCAGGCGCGGCGGCGGGCGCTGGTCGCCAGCTTTTCCAGTTCCTCGGGGTCGGCCCCGTAGACCCGGGCGAGGTCGCGGATGTCGCTGAGCTCCGGACGGACCCACACGTTCGCCTCGAACCGGCCGACCTTGCCGCGGCCCCAGCTGAGCTGGTCGCAGACCTGGTTGGCGGTGTAGCCGGACGCGACGCGCAGTTCCTTCAGCCGCCGCGCCAGCGTCCACTTGGCGATCGTGGCCCCGTACGCGTCGCTCACGGTCGTCGCCTCCCTCCGCATGCCCGCGCCCGGCCGCTCCCGGACGATCCGTGCCGCGCAGATCGCACGGGTTCAGTCCGCGACCCGGTCGAACTCCCCCTTCTTCGCACCGTCAAGGAAGCACGCCCACTCGCGCTCGTCGAACACCGACACGAGCGCGCCGGGTTCGTTCGCGGTGCGCAGCAGGGTCCACTCGCCCGCGAAGGCGACCTCGATGCCGCCCTCCGGCGTCTGCGAGCGCGTCCAGTCGAGGGCGTCGAGGTCGATGCCCAGCTGTGTCGCGGACGGCTTGGTCACGATTCCTCCTCGGGCACGCGGGCGACCGCGCAGTAGCTCCACCGGGATCCGTCGCTGTCGGCCTCTTCCGCGTCCTCCGCGCCCCAGAAGCCGACGTAGGTGACCTCGGCCTTCGCCCCCTCGTACGGGGGGACGATGTCGAGGCCGTCGAAGAACCGCTCGAACTGCTCGCGCGTCCGGGTGTGCACGCCGGTCGACGACCTGGCGTAGACCTCCTGGACGGCCTTGACCCGCCAGTCCGGCTGGAAGTCCTGAGTGCCGGCCGACAGCACCAGGTAGCTTCCGGGCACGAGTCTGCGCAGGTAGCGGGCGACGAGGCCCCACGGGTCCTCGTCGTCGGACAGGAAGTGCGTCACCGCGACGAGCAGGACCGCGACCGGCTTGGAGAAGTCGATCAGGTCCTGTGTGGCGGGGTCGTCGAGGACGGCTTCGGCGTCGCGCATGTCGCGCAGCAGCACCGTGGTCTGCTCGTCGCCGGCCAGCAGCGCGTTCGCGTGGAGCCGGACGATCGGGTCGTGGTCGACGTAGACGACCCGGGCGTCGGACCGGACGGCCCGCGCGACCTGGTGCGTGTTGTTCTGCGTGGGCAGCCCGGCGCCGACGTCGACGAACTGGTTGACGCCCTGCTGGGCGACCCAGCGCACGGCGCGCTGCAGGAAGCCGCGGTTGGACCACGCGACGTCCCGGATCTCGGGGACCTTCTCGGTGACCTCCGCGCCCGCCGCCCGGTCGGCCGGGTAGTTGAGCTCGCCGCCGAGGTAGTAGTCGTACAGCCGGGCGGCGCTCGGGACGGAGACGTCCACTCCGGGTGGGGCCTCCTCGGTGCCGCTCATCGCATCGCCTCCGGATCCGCTGCCGTGCCGTTGGTCAAGTTGCCCGTTTCGCCCCAACTTGTGATGCACAAATTATGAAGCATAAATCGGCCCCGTGTGCAGTGCCGTGGGCGTGTCTTTTACCGCAGGCCGGGCCGAGCCGCTTACCGCCCAGGAACGATTCCATAACGCACCAGGGAGTACGGCGTGAACTATCGAATTGATGTGCGATCGGATTGCCGAAGAGGGCCCTAACCCCGGACGGGCGTCGCGGCGGTCGCGTCGATAAGGCCGCGCGTCCGCGGGTGGGCGGCGTCGTCGAGGTCGCGGGCGGGCACGTCCTCGACGACCCGGCCCTCGTGCAGGACGACGACGCGGTCGGCGACGCGGCGCGCCACCCGCAGGTCGTGCGTGACGAGGACGATCGTGAGGCCGTCGTCGCGGCGCAGCCCGGTGAGCAGGTCGAGGATGCGGTCGCGGGTGAGGACGTCGAGGCCGCTGGTCGGCTCGTCCGCGAGCAGCACGCGCGGCCGCTGCGCGAGCGCGCGGGCGATCGCGACGCGCTGGCACTCGCCGCCGGACAGGGTCGCGGGACGGCGTCCGGCGACGGCGGGGTCGAGGCCCGCGCGGCGGAGCAGGTCGTCGTCGTACGGCCCGGCCTCGGCGATCGCCTGCCGGACCGTGTGCCGGGGGTCGAAGGACGCGAGCGGGTTCTGGAAGATCAGCCCGGTGCGGCGGCGGACGGCGCGCCGGTCCCGGTCGCGCAGCCGCCATACGTCCCGTCCGTCGCGCAGGACGGTCCCGGCGGCGGGCCGGTCGAGCGCGGCGAGCGCGCCGATCAGGGTGGACTTGCCGGAGCCGTTCGCGCCGACGACCCGCGAACGGCCTCGCCGGGCGCGACGTCGAGGCCGACGCCGTCCAGCGCGACGGTCGTGCGGCGGCGCGACCGCAGCACCCGGGTCACGTTCCGGGCGGCCAGGCCGCCGTCGGCCGGACGCGCGGCGGGCGGGGGCGGCGGGTCGATCGCGGCGGACGCGGCGGCGGCGAGGGTCGGCGGAGGCCGGTCAAGGCCCGTGCCGACAAGGCATACCACTCCGCCGAGCATCTGTCGTGGCTGCGCGGACGG
>NZ_MKJY01000168.1 GCF_001942465.1 Actinomadura sp. CNU-125 | reverse complement strand
CCCGCCACCGGGGGCGATCCCGCGGCGGCCGCGATCCCGCCCTCCGCCGCCGGGCCCGTGCCCTCGGGCGCGGCGGGCGCGGGCACCCGGTCGTCCTCGGCGGCGCCGCCCTCCAGCCGCAGCTCGACGGTTTCCTCGACCGGCACGAGGGCGAGCTCGTCGGATTCCGCCGCGACCTGCACCGGCACCCCGAGCTGGGGTACGCCGAGCACCGCACCACCCGCAAGATCGTCGACCGGCTGCGCGCGGCCGGGCTGACGCCGCAGGTCCTCCCGCGCGGCACCGGCCTGTTCTGCGACATCGGCCCCGCCGACGGCGGCACCGTCGCGCTGCGCGCCGACATCGACGCGCTGCCGCTGCAGGACGAGAAGGAGGACGTCCCGTACCGTTCGACGGTCCCGGGCGTCGCGCACGCCTGCGGCCACGACGTCCACACCACGATGCTGCTCGGCGCGGGCCTGTTCCTCGCGCAGCAGGCCGAGGCGGGGCTGCTGCCGGGGCGGGTGCGGCTGCTGTTCCAGCCCGCCGAGGAGGTGCCCGGCGGGGCGCTGGACGTGATGGCGGCGGGCGGCCTCGTCGGTGTCGACCGCGCGTTCGCGCTGCACTGCGACCCGCGCATCGAGGTCGGCCAGCTCGGCCTGCGCACCGGCGCGATCACCGCGGCGTGCGACAAGGTGTACGTGAAGGTCACCGGGCCCGGCGGGCACACCGCGCGCCCGCACCTGACCGCCGACCTCGTCTACGCCCTCGCCAAGATCGTCACCGAGCTGCCGTCGGCGCTGTCCCGGCGCGTCGACCCGCGCTCCAGCCTGTCGCTGGTGTGGGGGCGGGTGTCGGCCGGGTCGGTCGCGAACGCGATCCCCGACGACGGCGTCGCCGAGGGGACCGTCCGCTGCCTGGACGACCAGGCGTGGCACGCGGCGCCGGACATGATGAAGTCGCTGCTGCAGTCGGTCGCGTCCGCCTACGACGTCGAGGCGTCGCTGGAGTACGTCCGCGGCGTCCCCCCGACCGTGAACGAGGCGACGAGCGTCCAGATGTTCCGGGACGCCGCCGCGCAGGTCATGGACGAGGAGGGCGTCGTGCCCACCCCGCAGAGCCTCGGCGGCGAGGACTTCGGCTGGTACCTGGAGTCGGTGCCGGGCGCGCTCGCCCGGCTCGGTGTCCGCGCCCCCGGCTCGCCCGCCGAGTACGACCTGCACCGCGGCGACTTCGACGTGGACGAGCGCTGCGTCGCCGTCGGCGTCCGGGTGCTGAGCGCGACCGCGCTGACCGCGCTGTGGGAGGGCGGACGGCCCGGCGGCGCCGAGGCGATCGAGGGCACCGCGCTCGCCTGACCGGCGCCTGGAGGTTCCACGCCGTTCCTTCCGGCCACCGCGCCGCCGATGACCTGTGGCGATATGGCTTACGCCTTGGTAACGGAGCTGTTGCGAAACCGCGCAATCTGGCGGTTTTGCACGATTTCCGGGGTAGCGTCCCATCGTTTTCGGCGGCCGGTCCGGTCGCCACCGTGGTGGGGAACGGAAGGAGCGCTACCTTGCGCCGTGGATTCAGAAGGACGCTCGTCGCCGTGACGAGCGCGGCGCTGATGCTCAGCGCGTCCGCGTGCGGCGGCAAGACGGCCGAGGGCGGCGGCGACGAGGGCGGCGGCGACGCCCTCAAGGTCGGCCTCGCCTTCGACATCGGCGGGCGTGGCGACCAGTCGTTCAACGACTCGGCCGCCGCGGGCCTCGACCGGGCCGCCAAGGAACTCAAGATCGAGACCGAGGAGATCTCCGCGAAGCCGGACGAGCCGGAGTCCGACAAGGAGTCCCGCCTGCGGCTGCTCGCGAACCAGGGCTACAACCCGATCGTCGGCGTCGGCTTCGCCTACACCGCGTCGGTGAACAAGGTCGCCAAGGAGTTCCCCGACACGAAGTTCCTCGTCGTGGACGCCGACGGCTGCAAGGTCGAGGGCGCGAACGTCGCCGCGGCCTGCTTCGCCGAGGAGGAGGGCTCGTTCCTCGTCGGCGCCGCCGCCGCGCTCACCTCCGAGACCGGCAAGATCGGCTTCATCGGCGGCGTGAACGTCCCGCTGATCCAGCGCTTCGAGGCCGGGTACGAGGCCGGGGCCAAGGAGGTCGAGCCGGACACCGAGGTGCTGTCGAAGTACCTGACCCAGCCGCCGAACTTCAACGGCTTCAAGGACGTCAGCCTCGGCAACGAGGCCGCCAAGGGCATGCTCGACGACGACGCCGACGTCATCTACCACGCCGCGGGCGGCGCCGGGATCGGCGTCATCAAGACCGTCGGCGGGGCCAAGAAGTGGGCCATCGGCGTGGACGCCGACCAGTACAACCAGCCCGCGCTGGCCGAGGTCAAGGACCACATCCTCACCTCCATGGTGAAGAAGGTCGACCTCGCGGTGTACGACTTCGTCAAGAGCGTCTCGGACGAGACGTTCAAGGCGGGCCCGAAGAAGTACGACCTCGCCAACGACGGCGTCGGCTACTCCGTCTCCGGCGGCCACGTCGACGACATCAAGGCCAAGCTCGAAGAACTGAAGAAGGGCATCATCGCCGGCGAGATCAAGGTTCCCGGCGGAGCCTGACCCCGTGCCCCGGACGCCGCCGCGCGCGGCGTCCGGGGCCGTGCGGTGTCGTCCCCCGTCTTCCCCCAGCATGTTCGAGGCAGGAGAAGCGCCCGTGCCCGACCAGGTGCCGGCCGTGCGGCTGGCGTCGATCACCAAGCGGTTCCCCGGCGTGGTGGCCAACCGTGACGTCGACCTCACGATCGAGCGCGGCGAGGTGCACGCGCTGTGCGGCGAGAACGGCGCCGGCAAGTCCACCCTCATGAAGATCCTCTACGGCATGCAGCGGCCGGACGAGGGCACCATCGAGATCGACGGCGAGACGGTGTCGCTGCGCGGCCCCGGCGACGCCATCGCCCGCGGCATCGGCATGGTCCACCAGCACTTCAAGCTGGCCGACAACCTGACCGTGCTGGAGAACGTCATCCTCGGCGCCGAGCCGAAGCGGTTCGGCCGGATCGACTTCGCCGCCGCGCGCACGAAGATCACCGAGATGTCGAAGACGTACGGCCTGCGCGTCGACCCCGACGTGCTGGTCGAGAAGCTCGGCGTGGGCGAGCGGCAGCGCGTCGAGATCCTCAAGGTGCTGTACCGGGGCGCGCGCGTCCTGATCCTGGACGAGCCGACCGCCGTGCTCGTCCCGCAGGAGGTCGACGAGCTGTTCGGCAACCTGCGGGAACTGCGGGCCGAGGGCCTGACCGTGCTGTTCATCTCGCACAAGCTGGACGAGGTCCTGTCGGTCGCCGACACGATCTCGGTGATCCGGCGCGGCACCACGGTCGCCACCCGCCTCGACCCGCAGGAGGTCACGTCCCGCCGGCTCGCCGAGCTGATGGTGGGCTCGGAGCTGCCCACCCCGGAGCTCCGCGACTCCACCGCGACCGATCGGGTCCAGCTCGACGTCGGCGGGCTGACCGTCCTCACGCCCGAGGGGCGCCCGCTGGTGGACGGCGTGTCGCTGCGGATCCGCCGCGGCGAGATCGTCGGCCTCGCCGGTGTCGAGGGCAACGGGCAGTCCGAGCTGATCGAGGCGATCATGGGCATCCGCGGCGCGGACGGCGGCACGATCGGCTACGGCGACGACGACATCACCCACTGGCCGACCCGCCGCCGCCGCGAGGCCGGCATCGCCTACATCCCCGAGGACCGGCACCGGCACGGGCTGATCCTCGAAGGGTCACTCTGGGAGAACCGCGTCCTCGGTCACCAGACGCGCCCCCCGAACGTCAAGGGCCCGTGGATCGACCGGCGCGGCGCGCGCCGCGACACCACCCGGATCGTCCGGGACTACGACGTCCGCACCCCGGGCATCGAGGTGCCCGCCGCCGCCCTGTCCGGCGGCAACCAGCAGAAGCTCATCGTCGGCCGGGAGATGTCCGGCGAGCCGCGGCTGCTGATCGCCGCCCACCCGACCCGCGGCATCGACGTCGCGCCCAGGCCGCCATCTGGGACCACCTGCGGCGGGCCCGCGCGGCGGGCCTCGCCGTCCTGCTGATCAGCGCCGACCTAGAGGAACTCATCGGAATGTCCGACACCCTGCACGTGATCCTGCGGGGACGGCTGGTCGCCGAGGTCGACCCGCGCACCGTCACCCCGGAGGACCTCGGTTCCGCCATGACCGGCGCCGGAGCCTCCGCATGAGCGACGCGAAGGACCCCGAACACCCGGAATCCGAACACGGGACGGACGCGGCGGCCGAATCGGACGCGGCGGCGGAGTCGGACGCGGCGGTCGCGAAGGCCGAACGGGACGAGCCGGACGCGCCCGGCGTCCCGTCCGGCGGCTCGCCCGGCGACGACCCGGACAAGATCCCGGCCTGGAAGGCGATCCTCCAGGGCAAGGGTCCGCGGAACCTCGCCCTCAAGATCGGCGCGCCCGTCGTGGCGCTGCTGATCTCCCTCGTCATCACGATGATCCTGCTGCGGGCCACCGGCGCGGCGCCGTTCGCGGCCGTGCAGAGCATGGTCGAGTACGGGACGACCGACAACTCCATCGTCGACATCCTGAACCGGGCGACGCGCTACTACCTGTCGGCGGTCGCGGTCGCGATCGGGTTCCGGATGGGGCTGCTGAACATCGGCGTGGACGGCCAGTACCGGCTCGCCGCGTTCCTCGCGGCGGTGCTCGGCGGCGCGCTCGCCCTCCCGGCCCCGCTCGGCCAGTTCTTCGTGATCGTCGCGGCGATGGCGGTCGGCGGCGTGTGGGCCGCGATCGCGGGCGTCCTGAAGGTGACGCGCGGGGTCAGCGAGGTCCTGTCGACGATCATGCTGAACGCGATCGCGACCGGCCTGATCGCCTACCTGCTGAACGAGGACCGGCTGGCCGAGCTCAGCCCGGGCAGCAACAACATCGCGACGCCGCAGATCCCCGAGGACGGGCGCGTCGGCTCGCTGAACGGGTTCCTGGCGGCGCTCGGCATCGACCTGCCCGGCCAGGTGTACGGGCTGCTGCCGCTGGCGATCGTCGTCGGAATCGTGTTCTGGATCGTCATCAACTTCACCCGGTTCGGGTTCGACCTGAAGGTGTCGGGGCTGTCGCCGTCGGCGGCGCAGGCCAGCGGCGTCAGCGCCCGCCGCATGATCGTCGTCACGATGATCATGTCGGGTGCGATCGCGGGCCTGATCGGGATGCCGGAGCTGCTGGGCGGCTCCTACGAGTACTCGCTGAACTTCCCGGCCGTCTCGGCTTCACCGGCATCACGGTCGCGCTGCTCGGCCGCAACCATCCGTTCGGCATCGCGCTCGCCGCGCTGCTGTTCGCGTTCCTCGACCAGAGTTCGGACGTCCTCCAGGCGGTGGACGTGCCGAAGGAGATCGTCGGGGTGATGCAGGGCGTCGTCGTCCTGACCGTCGTGATCGTGTACGAGCTGATGCGGCGCTGGGAGATCAGGCTGCAGCAGCGGGCCGTGGCCGTCGAGCTGGCCACGGGCCACGACCTGGCCGGCGAGACCTCGGGGAGCGCGAAGTGACCGTCACGCAGGCCGACCGCGCCGCCGCCGCGAAGAACGGCGGCCGCCGGCTCCGCTGGCCGCACTACCTGCTGATCGCCGCCGGGCTGCTGTTGCTGCTGTCGCTCGTCCGCACCCTGGACGACGCGAACGACCTGACGTCCAGCGGGACGGTCGGCGCCGCGCTGCGCCTCGCGGTCCCGATCTTCCTCGCGGGGCTGGGCGGCCTGTGGTCGGAGCGCTCCGGCGTGATCAACATCGGGCTAGAGGGCATGATGATCCTCGGCACGTGGGCGGGCGCGTGGGCCGGGTACCAGTGGGGCCCGTGGGTCGGCGTCGCCGTCGGCATCCTCGGCGGCGCCCTCGGCGGGCTGCTGCACGCGGTCGCGACCGTCACGTTCGGCGTCGACCACATCGTGTCCGGTGTCGCGATCAACATCCTGGGCCTCGGCCTCACGCAGTTCCTCGCGGGGATGCTGTTCGCGACGGAGGAGGCGAAGGCGCTCGGCGGCGGGGAGCGGCAGTCGCCGCCGGTCGACTCGATCTCGACGCTGACGGTGCCGGTGCTGTCCGGCGGGGAGGTGTTCGGGTGGAAGAGCCCGGACGTCCTCGGCTCCATCGAGAAGCACCACTGGTTCTTCGTCTCCGACCTCGCGGGCATCCTGCGGGGCGTGACCAGCGGCGTGTCCGCGCTGACGGCGGTCGCGCTGCTGCTGATCCCGCTGACGTTCTTCGTGCTGTGGCGGACGTCGTTCGGCCTGCGCGTCCGGTCCTGCGGCGAGGACCCGTCGGCGGCGGAGTCGCTCGGCGTGTCGGTCTACCGGATGAAGTACGCGGCCGTGATCATCTCGGGCGGGTTCTCCGGGATGGCCGGGGCGTTCCTCGTCACCGTCGCCGCGAACTCCTACCAGGACGGCCAGACGAACGGCCGCGGCTTCATCGGCCTCGCCGCGATGATCTTCGGGAACTGGCGGCCCGGCGGCCTCACCGCGGGGTCGCTGCTGTTCGGCTACACCGACGCGATGAACCTGCGCGGCGGCGGCGCCTCGGTGCACGCGCTGCTGCTGTTCGTCGCGATCCTGCTGATCGGCGCCGCCGTCTGGCAGGCGCTGCGGGCCGGACGGCTGCGCCCGGACGCGACCACGGACGCCGCACGCCGTGCCGTCCGCCGCGGCTACGTCGCGTCCGGTGCCGCCCTCGTGTCGGCGCTGGGGCTGCTCGCGTGGTTCTTCCTCAGCGAGACCGTCCCGGGCGAGCTGGTCTCGTTCACGCCGCACCTGATCACGCTGCTGGTGCTGGCCCTGTTCAGCCAGCGGCTCCGGATGCCGGCCGCCAACGGTCTCCGCTTCCGCAAGGGCGAGGCAAGATAACCGTATGGAGATCGACTGGCCGGCCCTGCGCACCGCCGCGCGGGAGGCGATGGAGCGCGCCTACTGCCCGTACTCGGAGTTCCCCGTGGGCGCCGCCGCCCTGGTGGACGACGGACGCGTGATCACCGGCTGCAACGTGGAGAACGCGTCGTACGGGGTCGGGCTGTGCGCGGAGTGCTCGCTCGTCTCGGCGCTGCACGGGCCGGGCAAGTCGGGCGAGCCGCGGCTGGTCGCCGTCGCCGTCGTCGACCGCAACGGCGACCCGCTGATGCCGTGCGGGCGCTGCCGCCAGCTGCTCTGGGAGCACGGCGGCCCGCCGCTGCTGCTGGAGACGGTGCGCGGCGTCCTGCCCATGTCGGACGTCCTGCCCGACGCGTTCGGCCCCGACGACCTGATCACCCGCACCTGACCCGAAGGGAAATCGTGGACGCCATCGATGTCATCCGCGTCAAGCGGGACGGCGGCGAGCTGGCCCCGGACCAGATCGACTGGACGGTCGACGCCTACACCCGCGGCGCGATCGCCGAGGAGCAGATGTCGGCCCTGGCGATGGCGATCCTGCTCAACGGCATGACGCGGCCCGAGGTGGCCCGCTGGACGGAGGCGATGATCGCCTCCGGGGAGCGGATGGACTGGTCGGCGCTCGGCCGTCCCACCACCGACAAGCACTCGACCGGCGGCGTCGGCGACAAGATCACGCTGCCGCTGGCGCCGACGGTCGCGGCGTGCGGCGCGGCCGTCCCGCAGCTGTCCGGGCGCGGACTCGGGCACACCGGCGGAACCCTGGACAAGCTCGAATCGATCCCCGGCTGGCGGGCGTCGCTGACGAACGCCGAGATGCTGGACGTCCTGGACGCGTCGGGCGCCGTGATCTGCGCCGCCGGGACGGGCCTCGCGCCCGCCGACCGCAAGCTCTACGCGCTCCGCGACGTCACCGGCACCGTCGAGTCGATCCCGCTGATCGCGTCGTCGATCATGTCGAAGAAGATCGCCGAGGGGACGGGGGCGCTGGTCCTGGACGTCAAGGTCGGTTCGGGCGCGTTCATGAAGACGCCCGAGTCGGCCCGGGAACTGGCCGAGACGATGGTCGCGATCGGCTCCGACCACGGTGTCCGCACGGTCGCGCTGCTCACCGCGATGGACCGGCCGCTCGGCAACGCGGTCGGCAACGCCCTCGAAGTCGCCGAGTCCGTGGACGTCCTCGCGGGCGGCGGGCCGTCCGACGTCGTCGAGCTGACCGTCGCGCTCGCCCGGGAGATGCTCGACGCCGCCGGGATCACCGGCAAGGACCCGGCCGACGCGCTCCGCGACGGCTCCGCGATGGAAGCCTGGCGCCGCATGATCGCCGCGCAGGGCGGCGACCCGGACGCGCCCCTGCCCGCGGCCGCCGTCACGCACTCGATCGCGGCGCCCGCCTCGGGCGTCCTCACCCGCCTGGACGCCTACGGCGTGGGCGTCGCGGCCTGGCGGCTCGGTGCCGGACGGGCCCGCAAGGAGGACCCGGTGTCGTTCGGCGCCGGTGTCACCTGCCACGCCAAGCCGGGCGAGACCGTCGAAGCGGGGCGGCCGCTCCTCACCCTCCACACCGACGACGAGACGCGCGTCGCCCGCGCCCTCGAAGCGCTCGACGGCGCGTTCGAGATCGTCCCCGGCGGCACGCCCGACCTGCACCCCCTCGTCCTCGGCAAGATCACCTGACGGATTGGGAACGGGTCCGGCGGGAACCGTTCCCCCGTGCCCGTCGCGATCCTCGCCGCCGTGCTGGCCGGCGCCTGCTTCGCCCTCGCCGGTGTGCTCCAGCAGCGCGCGGCCAGCGCCCGCCCGTCCCGTGAGGCCATGTCGGTCCGCCTGCTCGGCCGCCTCGCCCACGACCGGACGTGGCTGTGCGGCATCGCGTTCGCCGTCGGCGCCTACGGGTTCCAGATGCTCGCGCTCGCGTTCGGCCCGCTCGCGCTCGTCCAGCCGCTGATCGTCACCGAACTGGTCTTCGCGATCCCGCTGTCGGTCCGGCTCTACCGGCTGCGGATGAGCCCCCGCGAATGGTTCGGCGCGTTCGCCGTCGCCGGGGGGCTGGCCCTCGCGCTCGTCGCCGCCGACCCGCGCGGCGGCGACAAGCCCGTCCCGGTGGGGGAGTGGCTGCTGACGCTCGCCGCCGTCGGCGCCGCCACCGCGCTCGCCCTCACCGCCTCCCGCTTCGCCGGGGAGATGCCCCGCGCGTCCCTCATCGCGCTCGCGGGCGGCCTCATCATGGGCACCCAGTCGGTGCTGCTCGCCGCCACCGTCAGCCAGATCGAGCACGGCGTCCTCGGGCTGTTCACGACCTGGCACACCTACGCGCTGGTGCTCGCCAGCATCGCCGGGCTGATCCTCATCCAGAGCGCGTTCCAGGCGGGGCCGCTCGCCGCGACCATGCCGGTGATCGACTCCACCGAGCCCGCCCTCGCCGTCACCCTCGGCATCCTGCTGTTCGACGAGCGGATCCGCGTCGGCCTGCTCCCGTCCGGGCTGACCGTCCTCGGGATCGCGGTCCTGCTCGTCGGCATCGCCGTCCTCGACACGTCCCCGCTCCTCCAGGCCCTGCACCGTCAGGAGATCGCGCGCCGCACCACCTGACGTCCGGCGACCTCCTGCCACACCGGCAGCAGGTCCTCCGCCAGGACCCGGCTCCACGAACGGTGCCCGGTCCGGGACGTCTCCAGCGCCGCCCGCCCCATGGCCCGGCGGCGGCCCGGATCGTCGGCGAGCGCCGCGATCTCGCGCGCCCACCCGTCCGCGTCGTCCCGCCGCACCACCACGCCGTCGCGTCCGGGCGCCGCCAGCCACGTCGTCGTCAGCGCCACCTCGGGCAGCAGCACCGGCAGCCCGCACGCCATCGCCTCCGCGACCACGTTGCCGATCGTCTCGCTCTTCGAGGGGAACGCGAGCAGGTCGCAGCCCGCGTAGACGCGCGCGAGATCGTCCTGCCCGAGCCTGCCGAGCAGCGTGACGCCGTCGCCGAGCAGCGCCGACAGCGGTTCGGCGGCCGCGCCCGAACCGGCGACGACGAGCCGCACGTCCCGTCCGTCCGCGCGCAGCCGCCGCACCGCCTCGGCGGCCGTCATCACCCGCTTGGACGCGTCGACCCGCCCCGCGAACAGGACGAGCGTCTCCCCGTCGGCGAACGCGTGCCGTGCGGCGAGCCGCGCCCGCGCGTCCGGATCGGGCCGGAACCTGCGCAGGTCGACGCCCCGGCCGAGCAGCGACACCCGGCCCGGCCCGACGACCGCCTCGACCTCGCCGCGCTCCGGTCGCCGTCGCGGACCAGCACCCGGTCGCACGCCCGCAGCAGCCGGTTCCGGCGCGTCCGGCGAGTGCGGCGGCCGCGCCCGCGACCGTCCCGGGCATCCGCATCTGCCGCAGATAGGCCGCCGTGAGCACCGGCACGTCGGTGTGGAGCGAACACACCATCCCCGGCCGTTCGGGCATCCGCTCCGCCAGCCGGACGGCCGTCCCGGCGAACGCGAACGAGTGCGTCAGGTGCCAGACGTCGTGCTTGCGCAGCCGCACCGCCAGCCCGGGGTGGTACGGCGCCAGGTCCGTCGCGTCGACCCCGCCCAGCGCCCGCGCCAGCCGCCGCGTCCCCACCATCGGCCGTAACGTGACGAACCGGACGGTGTCCGACAGCGGTTCGACCGTGTCCCGGGCGCCCAGCACGTAGATCGTGAGGTCGACGCCCGGATCGTCCCGTACCGCCGCCTCCGCGAACCGCTCCCAGCACTTCACGTGGCCGCCCGCCCCGGCGTCCCGCACCAGCTCCACCAGCACTGCTACCGACGTCCTCATGCGCCCTTCTCCAGCGACCGCTCGTACGCCACCGCCGCCTTCGCCAGCACCCACACCCCGCCCGTCATGACCAGCAGCCCCAGCGCCTCGATCACCAGCCACAGCGGCGCCGTCCGCACCGAGCTGCCCAGCACCCCCAGCCCGATCGCGATGCCCGCCAGCGGCTCCACCGCCGCCAGCGGCGGGTACGACGCCTCCAGCGGCTCCAGCCGGAACGCGCTCTGCAGCAGCAGCGTCCCCGTCACCGCCACCGCCGCCACCGCGTACGGCGACCAGTGCAGCAGCATCGCGAGCAGCCCGTCGTCCAGCAGCCTGCCGATGGCCGTGTGCGTCAGTGCCGACTGCAACCCGAACAGCATCCCCGCCCCGGCCCCCAGCACCGGCGCCTCCTTCTCCGGCGCCAGCCGCCGTGCCAGCTTCACCAGCCCGCCGGTGATCAGCCCGACCAGTCCCGCGATCAGTACCCAGATCCAGATCGGCGCCGTCGCGTCGCCCTGCTCCGGACGTCCCGCCACCAGGAACGCCCCCAGCCCGCCC
>NZ_MKJY01000167.1 GCF_001942465.1 Actinomadura sp. CNU-125 | reverse complement strand
GGTCGTCCGGCGGGGACCCCGCACTTCGAGCGCGCTCGCCCACCGCTGACGCGGGCGGGACGGGCGCCGGACGCGACCGGGCGCCGCGCGGCGTCCGGCCAAGCACCATCCCTCGAACGGAGTTTCCGACATGTCCCTCATTCCGCATGCCCGCCGGGTCGCGGCCGTCGCCGCGCTCGGCGCGGTGTCGCTGCTCGGCCTGGCCACGGCGGCGTCCGCGCACGTCACCGTGAACCCCGAGGAGGCCGAGCAGGGCTCGTGGGCGCGGGTGTCGTTCCGCGTCCCGAACGAGCGCGACGACGCCGCGACCACGAAGCTGCAGATCGAACTGCCCGCCGCGCATCCGCTGCGGTCGGTGTCGGTCCGTCCCGTCCCCGGCTGGGAGGTCGCGACGGAGAAGACGAAGCTGCCCGAACCGGTCGAGACCGACGGCGGCACGATCACCGAGGCCGTCACGAAGATCACCTGGACGGGCGGGAAGATCGAGCCCGGCCAGTTCCAGGAGTTCGACGTGTCGATCGGCCCGCTGCCGACCGGCGTCGACCGGATGGCGTTCAAGGCCGCGCAGACCTACGAGGGCGGCGAGGTCGTCGACTGGGACCAGCCGACGCCCGAGGACGGGACCGAGCCCGAACATCCCGCGCCCGTCCTCGCGCTGACCCCGGCCGCGTCCGGCTCGGGCCACGGCGCCGACGCGGCACTCACCGCGACGGCCGCGACGCCGGACGAGTCGAGCGACGGCACCGCGCGGCTGCTCGGCGGCATCGGCATCGGCGCCGGTGCCGTCGGCATCGCAGTCGGCGGCCTCGGCCTCGCGCGGGCGCGGACGCGGAGCAAGGCGTGAGGCGCGCCGTCGGTGCCGCGCTCGCGGCCGTCCTCGCCCTGCTGGCCTTCGCCTCGCCCGCGTCCGCCCACACGGCGCTGACCGGCTCGGACCCCGCGGAGGGCGCGACCGTCGCGCCGCCGTCCGAGATCGTCCTGGAGTTCGCGAACCCGGTGACGCTGCCGCAGGTCGTCGTGACGGACGAGTCGGACGCGCGGCACGAGCTGGGCAAGCCGGAGTCGGTCGACGAGAACGTCAGGCAGCCGCTGAAGGCGCCGCTGCCGAACGGCGACTACACGGTGGGCTGGCGCGCGGTGTCGCCGGACGGGCACCCGATCTCGGGCACGTTCGAGTTCACCGTCGAGGGCGCGGCGTCGTCCGCGCCCGCCACGCCGTCGGCGGGCGCACCGGCTCCCGCGTCGTCACCGGAGTCGGCTCCGGCGTCGGAGTCCGAGCCGGAAGGCACGTCCGCGAACTGGCTGTGGGTCGGGCTCGGCGCGCTCGTCGTCGCCCTCGCGGGCGGCGGCGTCGCGTGGCTGCGCCGCTCGAAGTCCTGAAGTAGATCATTTCGTCGCCGATCGGGTGATTACAGAGTTACAGTGATTACCCGATCGGCTGCGACAGGACGTGTCTCATGATCGTCGAATACATCCGTTACCGGATAGCCCCCGAGGACGCCACGGAGTTCGAGGCCGCGTACGCGCGCGCGTCCGTCCCCCTCTCCGCCGCCCCCGAATGCGTGGACTACGAACTGTCCCGCTGCGTCGAAGACCCCGGCGCCTACATCCTGCGCATCGGCTGGACGTCCGCCGACGCTCACATGCAGGGCTTCCGCCGGGGCGAGCACTTCCCCGCCTTCTTCGCCGAGATCAAGCCGTACGTGCAGCAGATCGAGGAGATGCGCCACTACGAGCGGACGGACGTGCGCGGCGCGGGCTCGTCCGTCCCGACCATGTACGAGTGGGCGGGCGGCGCGGAGGCGTTCGAACGGCTCACCGAGGTGTTCTACGCGAACGTCCTCAAGGACGAACTCCTTTTCCCGCTGTTCGAGCACATGGCCCCCGACCACCCGAAATGGGTGGCGATCTGGCTGAGCGAGGTGTTCCGCGGCCCCGAGCGCTACAGCGCGGAACGCGGCGGCTACCACCACATGGTCCGGCAGCACCTCGGCAGGGCGATCGCCGAACCGCAGCGACGCCGCTGGGTGTCCCTGCTGATGGACGCCGCCGACGAGGTCGGGCTCCCGGACGACCCCGAGTTCCGCGCCGCGTTCGCGTCCTACATCGAGTGGGGCACCCGCATCGCCCTCGCGAACTCGCAGCCCGACGCGTCCCCGCCCCTGGAAGCCCCCATGCCGCACTGGGGCTGGGGCGTCGCACCGCCTGCTTAATTGCGTCGCCCTCGGCGTCGGGCCCTGGGGGCCCTCCTTCAACGGGCAACGCGTGCGATTGCCGCATCGCTCCGACTCGCCAAGGGCTCGCTGCGCGATCAAGTTCTCGCTTCGCTCGAACTTGCCTTCGCCCGCAATCGCAGTTGTTCCCGTCCGCTCTGGCTGGGGTGATGGATGTTGATCTGCGGCGTGTTGCCCTAACTCGGGCACTCATAAGGGCAACACGCCGCAGATCAACGAAACCCGGGTGCAGCTTGGTGGTCGCCGCGCTAGGTTGCCCCCGGAAACCGCGACAAGGGAGGTCGATGAATATGGCCCGCGCCATGTTCCTTCGCCATGCCCTCGTCCGGGCCGCGGCCGCCTGAGCGCGCGCCCCGGACGCCCCATCGATCGTTCGTGGAGCGTCGCATGTCATCTTCCCTGTTCACCGAGCGCCTGATCCTGCGCCCGTGGCCGTCCGAGGACGTCGCCGCGGTCGCGTCCGGCGTCGGCGGCCGGCTGGGCGGCCGACTTCCCCGCCGACGGCGACCGAGTCATCGCCGGGCTGCTCGCCGCCGACCCCGCCGCCGACCCCGGGCAGCGGCAGATCGTCGAACGCGAGACCGGCCTCGTGATCGGGTCCATCGGACTGTTCCGGCCGCCGGTCGACGGCGCCGTCGAGTTCGGGTACGGCGTCGTCCCGTCCCGGCGCGGGCGCGGCCACGCCACCGAGGCGGCGCGGGCCGTCGTCGCGTCCGCGCTGGCCGAACCGGACGTCCGGACGGTGCGGGCGGGCGTCGAACCGTCGAACACCGCGTCCGTCCGGGTGCTGGAGAAGGCCGGTCTCCGCCGCGTCGGCGGCAGCGACGGCACCGACCGGTACAGCACGCCCTGACCGGGGGGCGGGGTCGGCGGCGCGCGCCGCCGACCCCGCCGCCGTGCCGGCGGGCTTCCCGCCCTCGCTATTTCGCGGGGCGGTGGAGGCGGCCGGTGGCCACCAGTTCGAGGGTGATCAGGACGGCGATCGCTTCGACGGCCAGGAGGCCGATCAGGACGAGGAGCTGGATCGCCCCCGCCTCGATGGGGTCGGCGCCGCCGAGGAGGACGCCGACGAACGCGCCCGGCAGGGTGACCAGCCCGACCGTCCGCGTTTGGTCCAGGACGGGGAAGAGCGCGAGCGCCGCGGCCGGGCGTGCGACTTCGAGCGCCGCGTCGCGGGGGATCAGGCCGAGGGCGAGGCCGCCCTCGTACTCGCCGCGCCGCGTCTCCAGCTCGTCCAGGGCGCGGCGCCCGGTGAGCCCGGTCGAGGTCATCGCGCCGCCGATCATGATCCCGGCGATCGGCAGCACCGCGACCGGACGGGCCGGGACCACGCCCGAGCCGACGAGCAGCGCGAGGACCGGCGCGACACCGGCGGCGATCGGCGCGGCCGTCCACCAGCCGGAGCCCCGCGACGTCCCGGTGATGCGGCGACCGGCCGTCGCCACCGCGACCGCGACCATCCCGAGGATGAACAGCGCCGTCCAGCCCGCGCGCTCCAGCACCGCCGCGATCAGTAGCGACACCACCGCGAGCTGCACCACGGCCCGGACGGACGCGACCACCACGTCCCGTCCGACGCCGAGTCCGCCGAAGCGCGCCAGCAGCGCGGCCGCCGCCGCGAGCGCCAGCAGCACCAGTCCGAGGACGGGACCGATCTCGGGTGCCGCGTTCATCCGCCCGTCTCCACGGCACCATCTTCCCCTTTCGCCGCGAATGTGATCACAGCGGTCCCGGACGCCGATACCGTTGGACACGTGGTGGACGACGAGACGACCGGGACGTCCCGCCGTCGGGCCCTCTGGCTGTTCGGGGTCGTCGCCGGGCTCGCCCTCGCGGCGGACGAGGTGCGCACCCCGAACGGGTACCGGACGGCCGAGGCGGAGATCGTCCCGGCGAGCCCGGCGGTGAATCCGGCCCCGACGCCGCGCGCGCGGCTGCGTCCCCCGAGCTGGACGCCCGGACGGCTCGTCGCGGCCGAGGAACCGGTGCGGGAACTGACGCAGCTCTCGCCGCCCCCGCCCGCGAAGACGATCGCGCTGACGATCGACGACGGTCCGCATCCGGTGTGGACGCCGAAGATGCTCGATCTCCTCGCCGAGCACGACGTCCGCGCCACGTTCTTCATCATCGGCGAGCAGGTGCGGGAGCAGCGGGAACTGACGCGGCGGATCGCCGACGCGGGCCACCAGATCTGCAACCACACGATGCACCACCCGCTGAGCCTGGCCGGCATGTCGACGAAGGAGGTCCGCGAGGAGGTCGTGGAGGCGCACGACCGGATCGCCGACGCGACGGGCGTCCTGCCCGGCTTCTTCCGCGCCCCCGGCGGCAACTGGTCCGACCGTGTCATGGACGTGATCGCCGAGTACGGGATGCTGCCCATCGACTGGTCGATCGATCCCCGCGACTGGGCCCGCCCCGGTACCGGCCGCGTCCGGTCCCGGCTCCTGGAGGCGGGCGACGGCGACATCCTGCTGTGCCACGACGGCGGCGGCGACCGCGCGCAGACGATCAAGGCGCTGCGCAAGGCCGTCCCCGAACTCAAGAAGCGCGGACTGACCTTCGCGACCCTCTGAACCTCACGGGGAAACGAGCGGTTCCTCCGCGTACGCACGGTGGAGCAGGGCGACGAACCCGTTCGCCTCCGGCAGCGGCACGGACTCGATGCGGGGCACCGCGATGCCGGGCGTCCACGAGTTCATCACCACCGCGCCCCCGAGCGCCGGAAGCCCGTCGAGGGTCACCTCTTCCTCGCGCTGCGGCACGCCGAGCGCGTGGAGCCTCCGGCGGACGATGCCCATCGTCGTCCCCGCGAGCATCGCCGCCTTCGGCCACACGACCGCCGAACCGTCCCAGAAGGCCAGGTTCCAGATCGTCGCCTCGCTGAACCGCCCCCGGCGGTCGACGAACGCGGCGTCGTCGAATCCCCGGGCGACCGCCTGCCGCAGGTGGTAGGTCTTGCCCACCTCCCCGACGTGCTTCACGGCCGGGAGGTCCCGCTCGTGCTCGACCGCCGCCAGCGCCAGCGGACCCGCCGGGCCGGACGCCGGCGGCCCGGTGCGCACGAGCACCCGCGGCTCCGCGTCGGCCGCGGTGAACTCGCCCGCCGCACCGAACACGGTCGCCGTCAGCGACACGTCGTCCGGCCCGTCCCGCAGCGCCGTCCGCAGGTGCGCACGGATCCGGTCGTCCGGTATCGCCCGTCCGAACATGTCGGCCGACGCTTTCCGGAGCCGCTCCAGGTGCAGGTCGAGGCCACGGATCCCGCCGCCGCGCACCTGCATCGCGGTGAAGTGCGCGTACCCGGCGAACGCGAGCGGGCCCAGGTCCGCCGCGGTCGCCGCCCGTCCGTCCAGATGCGCGACGTACTCGCTCATCGTCGATCCCCCCATGTCTCGTGGCTGCGTCGCGAAAGACTCTGCCGCCGCCGGACGAACGCGGCCAGAACCCCGTTCGTCGTGCGTCCGCCGGTCCTGCCACCGGCAGGGACAGGCACGCGGGCGCGCGGTCGGCGACAATGGACGCATGGACGATCGGCAGGCCACGCAGGAGTTCGACACCGCCCCTCGTGCACCGGCCTCCCTGGACCCGCACGTCGAGCTCGGCGAGTTCCTGCGCAGCCGACGCGCGCGGCTGACACCCGAGAACGTCGGGCTGCCGACGTTCGGCCGGCACCGGCGCGTGCCCGGGCTGCGCCGCGAGGAGCTCGCGCAGCTCGCCGGGGTGTCGGTCGCGTACCTCACCCGGCTGGAACAGGGCCGGGCCCACAACGCGTCCGCCGAGGTCCTGGACGCGCTCGCCCGCGCCCTGCGGCTCACCGGCACCGAACGCACCCACCTCGATCACCTGGCCGGGTGCCGCCACCACGGCGACGAACCTTCGCCCGAAGACGTGCGGCCCGCGCTGCGCGCCATGCTCGCCGCCCTCGACGGGACGCCCGCGTACGTGACGGGACGCCGGACGGACGTCCTCGCGTGGAACGCGTCGGCCGCGGCGCTGTTCGGCGACTTCGCGGTCTCCGGCGGAAACCTGGCCCGCCTGGTGTTCCTGCGGCCCGACCAAGCGTTCGCGGACCGGGAAGCGGAGGCGGCCGACATCGTCGGCGCCCTGCGGCGGGACGCGACCTGCCACCCGGACGACCCGCTGCTGGCGTCGCTCGTCGGCGAACTGTCGCTGCACAGCGCGGAGTTCGCACGCCTGTGGGCGCGGCATCACGTCGAGGAGCGCGCCCACGGGACGCGGCTGCTGCGCCATCCGCTGGCCGGCGAACTCACCCTCGCGTTCGAGACGTTCCGGCTCCCGGACGGCTCCGAGCAGACGCTGACCGTCCATCACGCCCCGCCGGGCTCCGCCGCCGCCGACCACCTGCGCTTCCTCACGAGCTGGGGCGACGACGCGCCCTAGTCGGTGGCTCGGAGCCACGACTTCCCGCCTCGGATCAACCGTCGGGGTGCACGTTGTTGATCACGACGGTCTCGTCCCCCATGCCATGGGTGTACACCACGCACACCTAGTCCCTGGCCAATGCCGATCTCCGGTGTCGGCTGCCGACCGCGGGTGTACTCAGGTACACCTCTCGTTCGGGGTGCGGGCACACTGTGCCGTGGGGGCATCCGCCGGAGACTGGACTCGGTGACGATGACCGAGGCAGACGGAGGAACCGGTGAACGGTCAAGTGGTACAGCAGACGGGGTGGCGGGCACACGCCCAGGCGCCGTGGCGGGGATTCCGGCTGGGGCTCTTGGCGTTCCCGGCGCTTTTCGTGGGGGCCTGGTTCCTTTCGGTCCTGTCGATGGTCACTGGCCTCCTCGGGGTGCTGTTTTTCCCCTCGGCGACGGACCTGATGCGGTCGATGACGGACGTGTACCGGCGGCTGATCACGCGGTGGACGGGCGTCCGCATCGAGCGTCCGTACCTGCCCGACCCGGAGATCACCGAGACCGGGTTCATGGGACGGCTGCGCCTGCTCCTCGCGCGCATCGTGGACCCCGCGGTCTGGCGCGACTTCCTGTGGCTCGTCGCCGACCCGATCGTCGTGTTCTTCACGGCGGCACTGCCCGGCTGGCTGATCCTGTACGGGATCTGGGGGTTCCTCTGCGCCGGGTTCGCCGGTGAGATCATCACGGACGCGGGCGGCAACGACTGGTACGGGTTCGTCCACGTCACGTCCGGATACGGGACGGACGTCGGTGCGCGCGTCACGACCGTCGGCCTCGCCACCGTGTTCCTCGTCGTCGGGTTCGCCATCGCGCCGCGGATGCTCGCCGTGTACGGGCGGTGGGGCCGGTCGCTGCTGGGGCCCACGGAGAAGTCGCGGCTGGCGCTGCGCGTCCGGCACCTGACGGAGTCGCGGTCGGAGGCCGTGGACGCGTCGGCGGCGGAGCTGCGGCGGATCGAGCGGGACCTGCACGACGGGGCGCAGGCGCGGCTCGTCGCGATGGGGATGAGCCTCGGCGCGATCGAGCACCTCCTCGACAAGGACCCGGAGAAGGCGCGGCTGCTGCTGGCGCAGACCCGCGAGTCGTCCGCGAAGGCCCTGCACGAGCTGCGCGACCTGGTGCGCGGCATCCACCCGCCCGTCCTCGCCGACCGGGGCATCGGCGACGCGATCAAGGCGCTGGCCCTCGACCACCCGATGCGCGCCGAGGTCACCGTCGAGCTGGACGGACGGCCCGAACCGCCGCTGGAGTCGGCCGCGTACTTCGCCGCCGCGGAGATCCTCACGAACGCCGCGAAGCACTCGGGCGGGTCCCGGCTGTGGATCGACGTGCGGCACGAGCGGGGGATGCTGCGGATCTCGGTCACCGACGACGGGCGCGGCGGCGCGTCCCTCGACGGCGGGACCGGCCTGCGGGGGATCGAGCGCCGGATCGGTACATTCGACGGCGTGCTCGCCGTCAACTCCCCGGTGGGCGGCCCGACGATCGTGACCCTGGAGCTGCCGTGCGCGTTGTCCTCGCCGAAGACCTCGCCCTCCTGAGGGAGGGCCTGGTCAGCCTGCTGGAGACGCACGACTTCGAGATCGCGGCCGCGGTCGACAACGGGCCGTCCCTGCTGAAGGCGCTGCTCGACCACCGCCCGGACGTGGCGGTGGTCGACGTGCGGCTGCCGCCGTCGTTCACCGACGAGGGGCTGCAGGCGGCGCTGGAGGCGCGCCGCCGCGTCCCGGGCCTGCCGGTGCTGGTGCTGTCGCAGTACGTCGAGCAGCTGTACGCGCGGGAGCTGCTGGCGGACGGCGGCGGCGGGATCGGCTACCTGCTGAAGGACCGGGTGTTCGACACCGGCCAGTTCGTCGACGCGGTCCGGCGGGTGGCGGCGGGCGGCACCGCGATGGACCCGGAGGTCGTGTCGCGGCTGGTCGCGACGCGCCCGCGACGCGCCGCTGGCCCGGCTGACGCCCCGCGAGGCGGAGGTGCTGGAGCTGATGGCGCAGGGACGGTCGAACGCCGCGATCGCCGAACGTCTCGTCGTCACCGAACGGGCCGTCACCAAGCACACCGCGAACATCTTCGCGAAGCTCGACCTGCCGGTCGCCGCCGACGACAACCGCCGGGTGCTGGCCGTCCTCGCCTACCTGAACCGGTGAGCACCGGCCGGGCCGCGGCCCCGGCCGGTGCCCGGCTCACCCGAAGTTGACGCCCTGCCGGCTCGGCTGCAGGGTGCCCTGCGTGAGCGAGTTGCCGCAGAGCGCGCGCGGGCCTTCGAGCCAGGACGTCTCCACCGGGAGCCAGCTCCCGTACCAGGACACGCCGAATCCCTGCACGGTCTGGCAGTCGCCGGGGCCGGACGTCCAGCGCAGGCCCGCGAACGCGGTCCTGCCCGGCCGCAGCGTGATCCGCATGCCCGCTCCCGGGTGGTTCGCCCGAGTCGTCCGGATCGCCGCGTAGTCGCCGCCGGTACGGACCCCCATGGACGCCCAGCCTGCGGGGAGCGCGCAATCGCGGTCGCCCGTGTTGGTGATCATGAGCATGCCGAGCGTCTTGAAGCCGCCGCCGGTGGGCTGCTCCTGCAGGTCGGCGCCCAGCTCGGACGCGCGGCAGCGGGAGCCGTCCGCGGCGGCCGCGCCTTCGGCGCCGCCGTCCGACGCCCCGCCCGTCCCGGCCTCGCCCGCGGCTTCGCCCGGCGCGGCCTCCCCCGCTTCCGCGCCCGCCGAACCGACCTCGACCGTCCCGACGCCCTGGCAGCCGGTCAGCGCCAGCAGCAGGGCGAGGCCCAGGCCGCCGGTCACCGCCGGGACGGAACGACGGGGGCCGCGGCGCGTGCTGGAGTGCGTCATCCTGGAGGAGCCTTCCGCTTGATCTTGAAGTACGGAAGGTGAGACGGCACCCGCGATGATCAAGGTTTGCGGGCGTCCGGAGAACTTTTCGGGTTCAGCGGACGTCTTCGCGCGCGCCCGGCGACCAGCGGAACTCGGGGGCGCGGCGTTCGAGGAACGCGGCGACGCCCTCGCGCAGCTCGCCGCTCGCCTCCATCTCCGCGAGCCAGCGGGCCGCCCGGTCGCCGACGTCGCCGCCCGCGGCGATCGCGTCCACGATGTCCTTCGTGGCGCACTGCGTCAGCAGGGAGCGGGACGCGAGCGTCCCCGTGTACTCCGCGACCCGCGCGGGCAGGTCCGCGACGACCTCGTTCACGAAGCCGATGCGCAGGGCGTCGTCCGCGTCGATCAGCTCCGCCGAGAACAGCAGGTGCTTCGCGGACGCGGGCCCGACCAGGCCGACCAGCCGGGCGGTGGCCGCCACCGGGTAGACGATGCCGAGCCGCGCCGGGGTGATCCCGAACCGCGCGTCCGCCGCCGCGAACCGCAGGTCGCAGGCCGCCGCGAGCTGGCAGCCGCCGCCGACGCACACCCCCTCGATCGCCGCGATCGTCGGCTTGCCGAACGCGGCGAGGGCCCGCTCGGCCATCGTCGACAGGTGCGTGTCGTCGTCGCGGTGGATGTCGTCGAGCTCGCCGATGTCGGCGCCCGCGCAGAAGTTCCCGCCCGCGCCCGTCAGGACCACCGCCCGGACGGACGCGTCCGCGGCGAGCCCGTCGAGGAGGCGGGGCAGCTCGCGCCACATGTCCGCCGACATCGCGTTCCGCTTGCCCGGACGATCGATCGTGATCGTCCCGACGCCCCCGGTGACCTCGCAGTGCAGCACCCGTGAATCGTAGAAGGGGCCCCGCCCCCGGCCGGTATCAGGGTCGTCCTCCGCCTCCAGGACGACGGGGCTACGACCTCAGGACGGAGGCCGAGACGGCACCTGTGAGGGACGACAACCGCCGCCGTTGAGCGGACCATCGTAGATGGGCGGCCTACGAAGAACGGAGTCCGTGGTGCAGCAGAGCACGCGCGCCGTCACGACGATCGGCCTCGACGACCCGCCGGCGGCCGTGCCCGGCCGGGCCGGCGCCAAGGCGGCGAACCTCGCGCGCGCCGCGTCGCACGGCCTGCCCGTCCTCCCCGGGTTCGTGATCCCCGTGGGGTGCGACGAGCCCGGCGACCTGCGGGCCGCGTGGGCGCGGCTGAGCCGCGACGGCGAACGCGCGCTGGTGGTGCGGTCGTCGTCCACGCTGGAGGACGGCGCGGTCTCCTCGATGGCCGGGCGGTTCACGTCCGTCCTCGACGTCGCGGGCTGGGCGGCCTTCCGGCGCGCGGTCGACGAGGTCGCCGCGTCCGCGACCGGCCCGGGGACGATGGCGGTGCTCGTCCAGCCGCAGCTCGACGCGGCGTCCGGCGGGGTGATGTTCGGCGCCGACCCGGTGGACGGCCGCACCGACCGGGTGATCGTGTCCGCCGCGCCGGGCGGGCCGCAGGCGCTCGTCGGCGGCGAGGTCGACGGCACCCGCTACGACCTCACCCGGCGCGGGCGGCTCGTCGGCGCCGAACGCGACGACGGCCCGCTGACCCCGCTCCAGCTCCGCCGCCTGGCCCGGCTCGCCGCCCGGACGGCGCAGGTGTTCGGCGGCCCGCAGGACGTCGAGTTCGCGTTCGACCGCACCGGCCGCCTGTGGCTGCTGCAGAGCCGCCCGGTGACGGCGCTCGCCCCGCTCCCCGCGCGCGGCGCCGCCCTCCTCGGCCCCGGCCCGGTCGCCGAGACCCTCCCG
>NZ_MKJY01000166.1 GCF_001942465.1 Actinomadura sp. CNU-125 | reverse complement strand
CCCGGCGCTCGCCGCCGACCGGCGGCGCGCCGCCGCGACCGCCGAAACCACGGCGTCCGCCGCCCGGACGGCCCCGGCCGCCGTTCTCGCGGCGCGGACGCTCCGGGATCAGCGGCTCCTCGATCGGAATGCCGGACGCCGGCGCGCGCCGGTCAGCTTGACCAGTTCGGCGTCGCCGCTCGCCACCCGGACGCGCGGCGCGTTGATCCCGGCGCGACGCGTCATCGACGACGTCGACCGGACCTGGTGCGGCAGGACGAGCGTGACGACGGTGCCGCGCTCGCCCGCACGCGCCGTCCGTCCGGCGCGGTGCATGTAGTCCTTGTGGTCGGCGGGCGGGTCGACGTGCATGACGAGGCTCACGTCGTCGACGTGGATGCCGCGCGCGGCGACGTCCGTCGCGACGAGCACGCTGATGTTGCCCTCGCGGAACTCGGCGAGGGTGCGGGTGCGCAGGCCCTGGCTCTTGCCGCCGTGCAGGCCCGCCGCGCGCACGCCCGCCTGGGTGAGCTGCTTGGCGAGCCGGTCGACGCCGTGCTTGGTGCGGGCGAACAGGATCGTGCGGCCCTCGCGGTTGGCGATCTCGGCGGTGATCGCGCCCTTGTCCTTCGGGGCGACGAGCAGCAGGTGGTGGTCCATCGTGTCGACGGGCTCGTCCACCGGACCGATCGCGTGCGTGACCGGGTCGTCCAGGTACCGCTTCACCAAGACGTCGACGTCCTTGTCGAGGGTGGCGGAGAACAGCAGCCGCTGCCCGCCGGGGCGGGCCTGGTCGAGGATGTCGGTCACGTCGGGCAGGAAGCCCATGTCGGCCATGTGGTCGGCCTCGTCGAGCACCGCGATCTCGACGTCGGACAGGTCGCAGGCGCCTGCTGCATCAGGTCCTTGAGCCGGCCCGGGGTGGCCACGAGGACCTCGACGCCGCGGCGCAGCGCGTCGATCTGCTTGAACATCGAGGTCTGGCCGATGACGGTCTTGAACTTCAGGCCGAGGCCGCGGCCGAGCGGCTCCAGGTTCTGCTGGACCTGCTGGGCCAGTTCGCGCGTCGGCACGAGGATCAGCGCGAGCGGACGCTTCGGCGCGGCCCGGCGGCCGGACAGCCGAGCGAGCAGCGGCAGGCCGAACGCGAGCGTCTTGCCGGACCCCGTCTTGCCGCGGCCGAGGACGTCCCGGCCCGCCATGACGTCGGGGATCGCGGCGGCCTGGATCGGGAACGGCGCTTCGATGCCCTGGCGGGCCAGGGCGCTCACCAGCGCGGCCGGGAGGCCGAGCTCGGCGAAGGTGGGAACCTGCTCCTCCTCGGCCGCGGTGGCGGCGTCGGCGGACGGGTTCTGAGCAGCAGCGGCTGTGGTCACGCAATACCTTCCGAGAGGGGGGCACGTCTCGGGAGGCACCACGTATCGGTTTCGTGGGCTGCAAGGACGAGCCTGGGCTGGCGTTGGGGCGCCGAAAGAGTGATTCGGTCAGTCTAACGCCGCCGGGGGACCTCCTTATGCCCCGTCTCGGCCGGAACATTCTCCCCGTCCGGATCAACCGTCCCCCGCCGGACGGACGCGCGCCGCGGCCGCGCGGCGGATCAGCGGGTCAGCTCGCCCACGTTGAGCAGGAAGCGCGTCGTGGCGCCGTCGCGCCGCACGGACCCGCTCATGATCGACGCCTGCCGCCGGCCGTCGCTCGCCACCTGCCAGAAGTCGAGGGCGACGGTCGCGCCCGCGCGGCGGCAGGTCTGGGCGGGCGGGGTCAGGTCGGCGGTGTTCCCGCTCGCCGCGAGCGTCCAGCGGCACCCGTCCGGGGTCCGGGCGACGATGGTGCGGTCCGGGCGCACCAGCATGTCGACGGCGCCGCGCAGCTCCGACCGCTCGAAGTGCACCGTCCCGTCCGGTCCGGTGGTCCGCCGGGCGACGATGTTGATCATCTTGGCCGGGTCCGCGGGGGCGTAGGTCCACCGGCCGGTGAAGCGCCGCGCGGCCTTGCGCCACGGTTCCGTCCGGTCCTTGGTACGGAATCCGCGCCTCAGTGCGAAGTCGTAGTTCTTCTCGTGGTGGCTGATCCCTCTGATGGCCTCCGTCTCGCGTCGGCCGTCGACCCGTACCGTCCAGCTCGTCAGGGTGTAGCCGGAGCCGATCACCTGGTTCTCGCACGTCTGGTCTCCGGCGAGCTCCAGCGAGTCGCGCCGGACGTCGAACCGCCAGGTGCAGCCCCGGTCGGTGCGTCCGAGCACCTCCCCGTCGGCGCCCTTCGCGAACACGATCCGGCCGATCTGGGGCACCCGCACCACCGAGCCCGCGGGCATCCCGGGGATGAAGCTCTCGCAGTCGGGCTCGTCGGCCGGGCAGCCGATCTCCGCGATGTTCCGCATGGTGCCGCGGTCCGGCTGATCGTAGTTCCACACGCCCAGGTACTCGCCGGGGTCCGGCTCGGACGCGGAGGCCGCTGCGGTCGCCGGTCCCGCCGCCACCGCCGTGCCGAGGGCCAGCACCGCCAGGACCTTCTTCGCCATCGACACGGTGCGCACCGGGACGGCGCCGCCGGACTCGGGGCGGAGGGCTCGCCTCCGTATGAAATCGCCGTTGGTCATGCAACTGAGAGGACGCGCGGCGCCGCGACTGTGACGGCGCGCGCGGCGGTGTGACGCGACGCACACCGTCCGCGGGTCTCAGGAGAGCAGGTCGAGGAGGGCGTGGAGCGCCGGGTTGTCGTTGGCGGCGCGCCAGGTGAGGTGCAGTTCCACGGGTTCCGGGTCCGGCAGCCGGACGGGACGCAGCGTGACGCCTTCGAGGCGCAGGCGTGCGGCCGTCGCGGGGACGAGCGCGATGCCGAGGCCGACCTCGACGAGCGCGAGCACGGTGTGCACCTGGTGGGCGTGCTGCACGTACGCGGGGTGCACGCCCGCCTCGCGGAAGATGCTCACCACCAGGTCGTGGAAGTAGCGGGCCTCGAACGGCGAGTAGCCGATCACGCGGGCGCCGTGGAAGTCGGCGAGGTCCAGTTCGGCCTCGGTGCCGAGCGGGTGCCCGTCCGGCAGGGCCGCCACGAGGGGTTCGGTGCCCAGCGGGCGCGTCTCCAGGCCGGGCGGCGTGGGCGGGCGGACGACACCGAGGTCGAGGTCGCCGCCCGCGAGGCGTTCGAGCTGGTCGCGGGTGACGAGTTCGCGCAGCACGATCTCGATGTGCGGCAGGTTCTCGCCCGCCGTGCGGAGCAGGTTGCCGAGGACGCCGTAGGCGGACGTCGCCGTGAAACCGAGCCGCAGCACGCCCGACCGTCCCTCGGTGACGCGGCGGACGGACCGGGCGGCGTCCTCGGCGTCGTGCAGGAGCCGCCGCGCGTCGTTGAGGAACGCCCGTCCGGCGGGGGTGAGCCGCACGGTGCGGCTGCTGCGGTCGATCAGCCGGACCCCCAGTTCCTTCTCCAATTGCTGGATCTGCCGGCTCAGCGGCGGCTGCGTCATGTTCAGCCGCTGCGCCGCGCGCCCGAAGTGCCTCCTCGGCGACGGCGACGAAACCGGTGAGCTGGTTGATCGTGAACACATCGATGCCCTTTGGGTATCAGTGGATGCTAAATCGGAGTTGGACGTGCATTGATATCCGACCCTAACGTCGCGGCAAGCGTTCACCGACCTGAAGGAAAGAGTTCAATGTCCCACTTCACGCCCGCTGAGGTCGCCGAACGGCTGGCCGGTGGGCTGTTGTCGTTCCCGGTGACCCACTTCCGCGAGACCTGAGCTTCGACGAGCCCGCCTACCGCGAGAACATCGCCTGGCTCGGGCGGTTCGACGCGGCCGGGCTGTTCGCCGCGGGCGGCACCGGCGAGTTCTTCTCGCTGACCCCGGCGGAGATCGAGGCCGTGGTGACCGCCGCGGTGGACGAGGCGCCGGGCGGCGTCCCGGTGATCGCTCCCACCGGCTACGGCACGGCCACCGCGATCGAGCTGGCGCGCGCGCGGAACGCGCGGGCGCCGCCGGGCTGCTGCTGCTGCCGCCGTACCTGACCGAGGCGTCGCAGGACGGCCTGTTCGAGCACGCGCGCGCGGTGTGCGACGCCACCGGGCTGGGCGTGACCGTCTACAGCCGGGCCAACGCCGTCTACTCCGACACCACCGTCGCGCGGCTGGCCGAGGCGTGCCCGAACCTCATCGGGTTCAAGGACGGCGTGGGCGACATCGAGATGATGACGCGCATCCACACCCGGCTCGGCGACCGGCTGACGTACGTGGGCGGGCTCCCGACGGCGGAGATGTTCGCGCTGCCGTACCTCGAAATGGGCGTGACCACCTACTCGTCGGCGATGTACAACTTCGTGCCCGAGTTCGCCCTGCGCTTCTACCGCGCCGTGCGCGCGCGCGACCACGCGACCGTCCGGCGTTACCTGGACGAGTTCGTCCTGCCGTACTGCGATCTCCGCAATCGCCGCGCGGGTTACGCGGTGAGCATCGTCAAGGCGGGAATGCGGGTCATCGGACGTCCCGCCGGGCCCGTCCGCGCACCGCTGATCGACCTGGACCGCGACGAAGCGAAGCAGCTCGCCGCGCTCATCGAGCAGATCCCGAAGGAGGCGAAAGCGGCATGACCGAACCGACCGGACACATGATCATCGCGGGCGAGGCGGTCGCGGGCTCCGGCGCGACGATCCGCGCCGTCGACCCCGCCACCGGCGCGGCGCTGGAGCCGCCGTTCGGCTACGGCGACGCGGGCGACGTCGAGCGCGCCTGCGCCGCCGCGGCCGCGGCGTTCGGCCCGTACCGGCGCACGTCCCCGGTCCGCCGCGCGGAGTTCCTCGAACGCGTCGCCGACAACATCGAGGCGCTCGGCGACGCGCTGGTCGAGCGGGCCCACGCGGAGTCGGGGCTGCCGATCGCGCGCCTGACGGGCGAGCGCGGCCGGACCACCGGGCAGCTGCGGATGTTCGCGACGCTGCTGCGCGACGGCGACGTCGAGGTGCCGCGCATCGACCCGGCCCTGCCCGACCGGACGCCGCCGCGCCCCGACATCCGGCAGCGCTGGATCCCGCTCGGCCCGGTCGCGGTGTTCGGCGCGAGCAACTTCCCGCTGGCGTTCTCCGTCGCGGGCGGCGACACGGCGTCGGCGCTGGCCGCCGGATGTCCCGTCGTGGTGAAGGGGCACGACGCCCACCCCGGGACGTCCGAGCTGGTGGCCCGCGCGATCGCCGGCGCGGTCGCCGCGTCCGGCCTGCCCGCGGGCACGTTCTCGCTGCTGTTCGGCCACGGCCCCGACCTCGGCACCACGCTGGTGACCGACCCGCGGATCCGCGCGGTCGGGTTCACCGGCTCGCGGTCCGGCGGGCTGGCGCTGGTCGAGGCGGCACGGTCGCGGCCCCGGCCGATCCCGGTGTACGCCGAGATGAGCAGCGTCAACCCGGTGTTCCTCCTGCCCGGCGCGCTCGCCGAGCGGGGCGCGGACATCGCCGCCGGGTTCGTCGGCTCGCTGACGCTCGGCGCCGGGCAGTTCTGCACGAACCCGGGCGTCGTCGTGGCCGTGGACGGCCCCGCCCTGCGCGCGTTCGCGGACGCCGCGGCGGCCGCGGTGGCGGGCCGCGAGCCGTCCACGATGCTCACCCCGGGCATCGCGGCCGCCTACCGGGAGGGCGTCGCCGCGCTGGCGGCGCACCCGTCGGTCGAGGTGCTCGCGCAGGGCGCCGAGCACGACCGTCCGGCCGCCTGCCGGCCCGCGCTCGTCGCGACCGGCGCCGACGCGTTCCTCGCCGACGAGACGCTGCGCGAGGAGGTGTTCGGCGGCTGCTCGATCCTGGTGCGCTGCCGCGACGCCGCGCAGGTCCGGGCGGTCGCCGAAGCGCTGGAGGGGCAGCTGACCGCCACCGTGCACGCCGCCGAGAGCGACCGCCCCGAGGCCGCCGAACTGCTCGACGTCCTGGAGCTGACCGCGGGCCGGGTGCTGTTCGACGGCTGGCCGACCGGCGTCGAGGTCGGGCACGCGATGGTCCACGGCGGGCCCTACCCGGCCACGTCGGACGCGCGGACCACGTCCGTCGGGACCCTCGCCGTCGAACGGTTCCTGCGGCCCGTCGCCTACCAGGACGTGCCCGCCGCGCTGCTGCCGACCGCCGTGGCCGACGGCAACCCCGACGGGCTGCTCCGCCGGATCGACGGCCGCCCCGGCCGGCACTGAGGAGGACGCGCATGACATCCGTGAAGCAGCCCGTCGTCACCGGGATGCGCGTCGTCCCGGTCGCCGGGCACGACAGCATGCTGCTCAACCTCAGCGGCGCGCACGCCCCGTTCTTCACCCGCAACCTGGTGATCCTCACCGACTCCGAGGGACGCACCGGAGTCGGCGAGGTCCCCGGCGGGGAGCCGATCCGCGCCACCCTCGCCGACGCCGCGGACCTGGTCGTCGGACGGCCGGTGGCGCGCGTGCGGTCGGTGCTGCGGGAGATCCGGTCCCGGTTCGCGGGCCGCGACGCGGGCGGGCGCGGCGAGCAGACGTTCGACCTGCGCGTCACCGTGCACGCCGCGACGGCCGTCGAGGCGGCCATGCTCGACCTGCTCGGCAAGCACCTCGACGTCCCGGTCGCCGAGCTGCTCGGCGACGGCGTCCAGCGCGAGCGGGTCCCGGTGCTGGGATACCTCTTCTTCGTCGGCGACCGCACGAGGACCGACCTGGCCTACCGCTCCCCGGCCGACGAGCCCGCGGACGCCGACGACTGGACGCGCCTGCGCCACGAGGAGGCGCTCACCCCGGACGCCGTGGTGCGCCTCGCGGAGGCCGCCCGCGAACGCTACGGGTTCCGCGACTTCAAGCTCAAAGGCGGCGTCCTGCCCGGCCCCGCCGAGGCCGAGGCGGTCACCGCGCTGGCCGAGCGGTTCCCCGACGCGCGGATCACCCTCGACCCGAACGGCGCCTGGACGCTGGCCGAGGCGATCGAACTCGGCCGCGGCCTGCGCGACGTGCTCGCCTACGCCGAGGACCCGTGCGGCGCCGAGGCCGGCTACTCGGGCCGCGAGACGATGGCCGAGTTCCGCCGCGCCACCGGGCTGCCCACCGCCACGAACATGATCGCGACGGACTGGCGGCAGCTCGGCCACGCGGTCCGGGCGGGCGCCGTCGACATCCCGCTCGCCGACCCGCACTTCTGGACGATGGCCGGTTCGGTGCGCGTCGCGCAGTTCTGCGCCGACTGGGGCTGCACCTGGGGTTCGCACTCCAACAACCACTTCGACGTCTCGCTGGCCATGTTCACGCACGTCGCCGCCGCCGCGCCGGGCGACATCACCGCGATCGACACGCACTGGATCTGGCAGGACGGGCAGCGCCTCACCCGCGATCCCCTGCGGATCCGCGAAGGGCTGCTGCACGTACCGTCCGGTCCCGGGCTGGGCGTCGAACTGGACGAGGAGCGCGTGCAGGCCGCGCACGAGCTCTACCTGCGCGAGGGCCTCGGCGCCCGCGACGACGCCGCCGCGATGCGGTTCCTGGTCCCCGGCTGGAAGTTCGACCCGAAACGTCCGGCGCTCGACCGGGGCTGACCTCCCGTCCAGTCCGCTCCGGGCCCGGCGGACCGTCCCGCCCGTCCCGACCCCGCCCCCCGCCGCCGTCCCGTCCCACCCCATCCCACCCCTGCGCTCCGCGCACCCCTCAGGAGGCGACGTTGCCTGTGTTCTCCGCGCCCGCGCCAGCCGCCGACCCACCGGCCATGACGTGGACGCTGCCGTCGTGGGCGCTGCTGGCGCTCCTCGCCGGCGGCATCGCGCTGCTGCTGTTGCTCGTCATCAAGGCGAAACTGCACGCCTTCCTCGCGCTGCTCGTGGTCAGCGTGGCGGTCGGCCTCGCGGCCGGCATCAAGCCGTCCGACCTGCCCGCCGTCCTCGAAGCGGGGATGGGCGACACGATGGGCGAGATCGCGATCATCGTCGCGCTCGGCGCCATGCTCGGCCGCGTCATGCAGGAGTCCGGCGCGGCCGAAGTGCTCTCGGGCAAGCTGCTCACGGCGTTCAGCGAGAAACGCGCACCGCTCGCCGTCGGGTTGACGGCGCTCATCTTCGGCGTCCCGGTCTTTTTCGACGTCGGTTTCATCATCCTGCTGCCGCTGATCTACTCGGTGGCGCAGCGCTCCGGCCGGTCGCTGATCAGCATCGCGCTGCCCGCCGTCGGCGGGCTCGCGATCATGCACGCGGTGCTGCCGCCGCACCCCGGCCCGGTCGCCGCCGCCGGACTGCTCGGCGCCAGCCTCGGCTGGGTGACCATCATGGGCCTGATCTGCGGCCTGCCCGCGTGGTTCGTCGGCGCGTACCTGTTCGGCATCAAGGTCGGCGACCGGCTGAAGACGCCGGTGCCGACGCAGCTGCTCGGCGAGGCGCGGGAGCAGTCCGGCGCCGCGTCCGGCGGGTCCGGCGGGTCCGGCGGGTCCGGCGGGTCCGGCGGCAAGGACGGGACGGGCGGGACGGGCGTCGCGGTGCGGGCGCCGTCGTTCAAGACGACGCTCACCGTGATGCTGCTGCCGGTGCTGATGATCATGCTCAACACGTTCGCGGAGACGGTGCTGCCCGACGGCGGCGTGCAGACGGCGCTCAAGTTCGTCGGCGCGCCGGTCATCGCGCTGACGGTGGCGACCCTGCTGTCGTTCTGGGTGCTGGGCCTGCGCGGCGGGTTCACCATGGACCGGCTGGAGAAGGCGGCGTCCGCGTCGCTCGGTCCGGTGGCGCTGGTGCTGCTGGTGACGGGCGCGGGCGGCGTGTTCGGCGCGGTGCTGGAGAACACCGGCGCCGGGGAGGCCCTCGCCGACCTGCTCGGCAAGACGTCGCTGCCGGTCATCGTGCTGGCGTTCCTGATCGCCACCGCGCTGCGCGTCGCGCTGGGCTCCAAGACGGTCGCGATCGTGACGACCGCGCCGATCGTCGCGCCGCTGATCGCGCAGGCGGACCTGTCGCAGCCGGAGATCGCGCTGGTCGTGGTGGCGGTCGCCGCGGGCGGCACGGTGCTGTCGCACGTCAACGACTCCGGGTTCTGGCTGTTCAACCGCTACATGGACATCGACATCCGGACGACGCTGAAGAGCTGGACGCTGATGGAGACGTTCATGGGCGGCACCGCGTTCGTCATCGCGGCCGTCCTGAGCGGAGTCATCGCGCTGGCCTCCGGCTGACCGGGCACCCTCCGCCCCCGCGCCGACGCGCCCCCGCCCTCTCCGGGCGGGGGCGCGTCGGCGCTTTCGCGTGCCCTAGTCGGTCTTGACCTCCGTGTTCTGGTTGGCGTGCAGCAGCCAGCGTCCGTCCTCCTGCTTCGTCATGACGTACAGCGGTGCTCCCTCGGCGTTCCCGTCCGGCAGGTGGTAGGTCTGCCGGACCTTCACGGCCACCACGTCCGGGCGCAGGAACTGGACGTGCACCGGCTCATAGGTGACCGGGCCCTCGAACACCGCGCCGGGCAGCACCGCGCGGGTGAACTCGGCGATCGCGTCGAAGCCGATGAGGACCTTGCCGTGCCCGGTCGTCCAGAGGGCTTCGGGGTGGAACAGCGCCAGGAAGCCCTCGACGTCCTTGGCCCGCTGCGTGCGCTCGACGGTGGCCACGACGTCGTGGATGGCCTCGATGTCCGCGGTCTCGGTCGGGGTCTCGGTCGCGGTTTGGGTCTTGGTTTCGCTCTCGGTGCTCATGCCGACCACCCTGCGACCTCAAGCTTTGTTGAGGTCAACCGCCGGACGGACCGGAGTGATCAAGGTCATGCCCCGTCCGGCCGAAGGTGAGCGAGATTACGACCACTCGTAGTACTACAGCTCGTAGTATGTCCCACAGGACGTAGTACTACAGCTTGTAGTAGATAGTCGGGAGGCCCGCGCAATGGGGACGTTCCGCCGGGAGCAGGGTGACCATGGACACGGTTGACATCGCACGCTGGCAGTTCGGGATCACGACCGTCTACCACTTCCTGTTCGTCCCGCTGTCCATCGGGCTCGTCGCGCTCGTCGCCGGGATGCAGACCGCGTGGGTGCGGACGGGCAAGACCGAGTACCTGCGGGCCACGAAGTTCTGGGGCAAGCTCTTCCTGATCAACTTCGCGATGGGCATCGTGACGGGGATCGTGCAGGAGTTCCAGTTCGGCATGAACTGGTCCGCCTACTCCCGGTTCGTCGGGGACGTCTTCGGTGCGCCGCTCGCCATCGAGGGGCTGCTCGCGTTCTTCTTCGAGTCGACGTTCCTCGGCCTGTGGATCTTCGGCTGGGACCGGCTGCCGAAGAAGATCCACCTGGCCTGCATCTGGATGGTGTCGTTCGGGACGATCCTGTCCGCGTTCTTCATCCTCGCCGCGAACTCGTGGATGCAGAACCCCGTCGGGTACCGCATCGACGAGGCGTCCGGACGCGCCGAGCTCACCGACTTCTGGGCCGTCCTCACGAACCCGATGCACCTGACCGCGTTCCCGCACACGATCGCGGCATCGTTCGTCACCGCCGGGATGTTCGTCATCGGGGTCAGCGCGTGGCACCTGATGCGGCGCAAGCACGTCGAGGTGTTCCGGCCGTCGCTGCGGATGGCGCTCGTCGTCACCGCCGTCGCGTCCATCGGCGTCGCGCTCAGCGGCGACATGCTGGGCAAGGCCGTCACCGAGCACCAGCCGATGAAGATGGCCGCCGCCGAAGGGCTCTACGAGACCCAGACCGGGGCGCCGTTCTCGCCCCTCAGCGTCCGGACGCCCGACGGGACGGAGGAGATCGTCGGGTTCGAACTGCCCGGCGTGCTGTCGTTCCTGGCCACCGGCAGCTTCGACGGCGAGGTCCAGGGCATGGACGACCTCCAGGCCGCCGCCGAAGCCGAACACGGCGCGGGCGACTACACGCCGAACGTCCCGGTCACGTACTGGACGTTCCGGATGATGGTCTACATCGGGCTGGCCACCGCCGGGCTCTCCCTCCTCGGCCTGTGGCTGACCCGCCGCGGCCGCCTGCCCGGCAACCCGTGGCTGTGGCGCGTCGGGATGCTGTCGCTGACGCTGCCGTTCGTCGCCAGCTCCGCCGGGTGGGTGTTCACCGAGATGGGACGCCAGCCGTGGTCGGTGTACGGGCTGATGCAGACGTCGCAGAGCGTGTCGCCCGGCGTGTCCGCCGGTTCGATGCTGATCTCCGTCGGCGCGCTGACCGCGCTCTACGCCGTCCTGTTCGTCATCGAGGTCAAGCTGCTCGCCAAGTACGCGAAGGCCGGACCGCCCACCGAGGACGAGGTGGCGCCGCCGTCCGAGGACAACGACAACGACGACCACGACGAAGAGCGCGCGCTCGCGTTCGCCTACTGAAAGGTCTGCCGGCATGGAACTGACGACCGCCTGGTTCCTGATCATCGCGTTCCTGTGGATCGGCTACTTCTTCCTGGAGGGCTTCGACTTCGGCGTCGGCATGCTGCTGCCGGTGCTGGGCCGCGACGACGTCCGCCGCCGCGTCGTGATCAACACGATCGGCCCGGTGTGGGACGGCAACGAGGTGTGGTTCATCGTCGCGGGCGCGTCGATGTTCGCCGCGTTCCCCGAGTGGTACGCGACGCTGTTCAGCGGCTTCTACCTGCCGCTCCTGCTCATCCTGCTCGCGCTGATCGTGCGCGGCGTCGCGTTCGAGTACCGCGGCAAGCGGGAGGACGCCCGGTGGCGCGCCCGCTGGGACCGCGCGATCTTCTGGGGCAGCGTCGTCCCCGCGTTCCTGTGGGGCGTCGCGTTCGCGAACATCGTCCGGGGCGTCCCGCTCGACGCCGACCACGAGTACGCCGGGACGCTCCTCGACCTGCTGAACCCGTACGCGCTGCTCGGCGGGCTGACGACGCTGACGCTGTTCGTCCTGCACGGCGCGGTGTTCATCGCGCTGAAGACGAACGGGACCGTCCGTTCGCACGCCCGCGGCGTCGCGCGCGTCGCCGCGGCCGCCGCGATCGTCGTCGCCGGGTCGTTCCTGCTGGTCACGCAGGTGCAGTACGGCAAGTCGTGGACGTGGCTCGCGGTCGCGGGCGTCGCCGCCGGGCTCGCCGGGGCCGCCGCCGCCAACGCGCGCGGACGCGAGGGCTGGGCGTTCATCGGGACCGGCACGGCCGTCGTGCTCGCCTTCGTGACGCTGTTCGGCTCGGTGTTCCCCGACGTGATGCCGTCCACGATCACCGCCGCGAACAGCCTGACCACCGTCAACGCGGCGTCCAGCGCCTACACGCTGAAGATCATGACGTGGGTGGCGCTGGTGTTCACCCCGATCGTGATGATCTACCAGGGCTGGACGTACTGGGTGTTCCGCAAGCGGATCGGCACCGCGCAGATCCCGCCCGCGAAGCCGGGAAAGCCGGGGAAGCCCGCGAAGCGTAAGAGCCCGGTCGGATGAAGCCGCTCGATCCACGCCTGCTGCGGCACGCGCGCACCACGCGGACGTTCCTCGTCGCGTCGGCCGTCCTCGGCACCGTGACCGCCGGGCTGGTCATCGCGCAGGCGACACTGCTCGCCGGCATGATCGCCCGGACGTTCCTCGGCGGCGCCGACCTCGCCGACCTGCGGACGCCGATGCTGCTGCTCCTCGCGGTCGTCGCGGCCCGCGCCGCCGTCGCGTGGCTGCAGGAGGTCGCGGCGCACCGGTCCGCCGCGGCCGTGAAGTCGCAGCTGCGCGGCCGGCTGCTGGAGCACGCGACGCGGCTCGGCCCGCGCTGGCTGTCGGGCGAGCGCAGCGGCGAGCTCGCGACCCTTGCGACCCGCGGCGTGGACGCCCTCGACGGGTACTTCGCCCGCTACCTCCCGCAGCTGATCCTCGCGGTGACCGTCCCGCTCGCGGTCGGGGCGCGGATCCTGCTCGGCGACTGGGTCTCCGCGGTGATCATCGCGGTGACCGTCCCGCTGATCCCGGTCTTCGCGATCCTGGTGGGCCTCGCGACGCAGTGGAAGATGAACCGGCAGTGGCGGACCCTGTCGCTGCTGTCGGCGCACTTCCTGGACGTCGTCGCGGGACTGCCGACGCTGAAGGTGTTCGGCCGCGCGAAGGCGCAGGCGCGCGGGATCCGCGAGGTCACCGGCCGGTACCGCCGCGCGACGATGTCGACGCTGCGGATCGCGTTCGTGTCGGCGATGGTGCTCGAACTGCTGTCGACGCTCTCGGTCGCGCTCGTCGCCGTATCGATCGGGCTGCGGCTCGTCGAGGGCGGCATGGCCTTCGAGACGGCGCTGCTGATCCTCATCCTCGCGCCGGAGGCGTACTTCCCGCTCCGCCAGGTCGGCGCGCAGTACCACGCGAGCGTCGAAGGCCTCACCGCCGCCGGGCGGATCTTCGAGGTGCTGGAGACGCCGCTCCCGGACACCGGCACGAACGCGGACGTCCCCGACGTGCGGCACGCGACGATCCGGCTCGACGGCGTCACCGTCGCCTACCCCGAACGCGACGCGCCCGCCCTCGACGGCTTCTCGCTCACGATCCACCCGGGGGAGACGATCGCGCTCGTCGGCCCGAGCGGGTCGGGGAAATCGACGCTGCTGAACGTTCTGCTCGGGTTCGTCCGGCCCGACGAGGGGCGCGTCCTCGCCGACTGGGCCGACCTCGCCGACCTCGACCCGGACGCGTGGCGGCGGAACGTCGCGTGGGTGCCGCAGCGCCCGTACCTGTTCGCCGGGACGATCGCCGCGAACATCCGCCTCGGCGACCCGGACGCCCCGGACGCCGCGGAGGACGCGGCGCGCGCCGCGAACGTCCTCGGGTTCGCGGGCGACCTCCCCCGCGGCCTCGACACGCCGATCGGCGAGCGCGGCGCGGGCCTGTCGGCGGGCCAGCGGCAGCGGGTCGCGCTCGCCCGCGCGTTCCTGCGGGACGCGCCGCTGCTCCTGCTCGACGAACCGACCTCCGGCCTCGACCCCGAGAGCGAAGCCACCGTCGTCGACGCCGTACGACGGCTCGCCGCCGACCGCACGGTCGTCCTCGTCGCGCACCGTCCGGCCCTCGCGGCCCTCGCCGACCGGATCGTCCCCGTGGAACCGGCGGAGGTGCACGCGTGAACGGGCGCCGGGAGGGTTCGTCGAGGCGCGGGGTGGGTTCGTCGAGGCGCGGGGAGACCATTCCCCGCCCGCCCAGGGGGGCCGACCCCACTTCGATTGTCGAACCCACAGGCCACGCACCGAAAGCGAAACCCCGACCTGTGGATAACTCCCCGTCGAGGCCCATCCTGCGGCTGATCCGGCTGACCCGTCCCGTGCGCGGGCGGCTCGCCGTCGCCGTCGTGTTCGGGGTCCTCGCGCTCGGCAGCGGCGTCGCGCTGATGGGGACGTCGGCCTGGCTGATCTCCCGGGCCGCGCAGCACCCGCCCGTCCTCATGCTGATGGTCGCGATCGTGGCGGTCCGGGCGTTCGGCATCGGGCGCGGCGTGTTCCGGTACGTGGAACGGCTCGTCGGGCACGACGCGACGTTCCGCATCCTCGCCGACCTGCGGGCCCGCGTCTACGAACGGCTGGAGCGGCTCGCACCATCCGGACTGCCCGCGTTCCGGCACGGCGACCTGCTCGCCCGCCTCGTCGACGACGTCGACGCCGTCCAGGACCTCTACCTGCGGACGCTCATGCCGTGCGCCGTCGCGGCGATCGTCGCGGCGCGGCGACCGGGGCGGCGTGGGCGCTGCTGCCCGCCGCCGGGGCCGTCCTGCTCGCGACGCTGCTGCGCCGCCGGGCTCGCCGCGCCGTGGCTGTCGGCCGCCGTCGCGCGCCGCGCCGAACGCCGGACGGCCGACCTGCGCGGCGAACTGGCCACGCACATCGTCGAGACGCTGCACGGGGCGCCCGAGCTGATCGCCTACGGCGCGGCGCCGCCCACCTCGCGGAGGCCGCCCGCATCGACCGCGAGTTCACCCGCGCGACGCCCGTTCGGCGGGCACGGCCGGCCTCGGCGCGGCGCTGTCGGCGCTCGCGGGCGGGCTGGCCGTGTGGGGCGGGCTCGCCACCGGCGTCCCGGCCGTCCGGTCCGGGACCCTGGACGGGGTGCTGCTCGCGGTCGTCGTGATGCTGCCGCTCGCCGCGTTCGAGGTGGTCAACGGGCTGCCGCTGGCCGCGCAGTACCTGGAACGGGTGCGCGCGTCGGCGGCCCGCGTGTTCGCCGTCCTGGACGGTCCGGAACCCGTGCGCGACCCGGACGAACCCGCACCGCTCCCCGCCGCGCCCCACACGGTTCGCGTCACCGACCTGCGCGCGCGCTGGACGCCCGACGGGCCGCTCGCCCTCGACGGCGTCTCCCTCGACCTGCCGCCCGGCCGCCGCGTCGCCGTCGTCGGGCCGAGCGGATCCGGGAAGACGACCCTCGCGTCCGTCCTGCTGCGCTTCCTCGAACCCTCCGGCGGACACGTGACCCTGAACGGCGCGGACGTCCGCGACCTCGCCGCCGACGACCTGCGAACCGTCATCGGGCTCTGCGCCCAGGACGCGCACCTGTTCGACTCGACGATCGGCGAGAACGTCCGGCTGGCGCGCCGCCCGGCGACCGACGCGCAGATCCGCGACGCGCTGCGCCGCGCCCGCGTCCTCGACTGGGTGGAGTCGCTGCCGTCCGGCCTGGACACGCGGGTCGGGGAGCACGGCGCGCAGGTGTCGGGCGGGCAACGGCAGCGGATCGCGCTCGCCCGCGCGCTGCTGGCCGACTTCCCGGTCCTGCTGCTGGACGAGCCCGCCGAGCACCTCGACACCGAGACGGCCGACGCGCTCACCGCCGACCTCCTCGAAGCCACCGAGGGACGCACGACGCTGCTCGTCACGCACCGGCTCGCGGGCCTCGACGCCGTCGACGAGATCGTCGTGCTCGACCGGGGCCGGATCGCCGACCGGGGCACGCACGCCGAACTCGCCGCCCGTCCGGGCATCTACCGGGCGATGTGGGAGCGGGAGCGCGCGGCCCCCGCGATCAGCGTGTCCTGACCGGGACCGGCGCCAGCCGGTCGATCTCCCGCCCCAGCGACATGACCATGGCGTCGAACGCGGGCTTGCCGTAGCGCGCGTGCAGCGCGGGGTAAACGTCCTTGCGCGCCGCCTCCCGCAGCATCTCGCTCAGCACCTCGTGCTGAACCGCGCGGCCGTGCGACAGTTCCTCGTGCGAGTGCCGGGCGAGGCGCAGTAGTTCGGGGTGCGCGGCCGATTCCGAAAGGATCATGCGGGTGGCGTCAGCGAGCTCCATGCCGCCGAGTGTAAGCGTTCCGTCCCGGACGCCTCCCGCACTCGCCCGCGTGATCGTCGCCCGCGGACCGCCGCCCTAAGATCATCCCGTGTCCCCCCAGTTGCTCGGTCTGTTGGTCGGCTCCGGCTTCGGTACGGCGTTCGTGCTCGCGAACGCCGGAGAGCCCGTCCCCGGCCCCCTCGGCATCGCCCTCCGTGTCGCGGCGATCCTCTGCCTCGTCGCGGTGATCGTGACCGGATTCCGCACGGACCGCCGCGGGGATCCGGACGGCGCCGCCCCCGCCGACCGGGAACGTCCGGCCTGGTTCGGCCCGAAGTTCGGCCTCGTGGTCGTCGCCGAGTTCGCGCTGATCTTCGGCGGCATCGCCGTCCTCCGCGCACTGGACGCACCGGAGGAGTGCAACGTCGCCTGGATCGCGCTGATCGTCGGCCTGCACTTCGTCGCGCTCGCGCCGATCTGGAAGCGCGCCGCCATAGCGGTGCCCGGCGCCGCGCTGACCGTACTCGGCGTCGCCGGAATGGTCATGGCCGCGATGTCGCGGACCGACTGGATCCCGTTCGTCAGCGGCACTCTCTCCGGCGTCGTCCTCCTCGCCGGCTCCCTGTACGGGGCGGCGCGCCGCTGAACCGGAAGGCGCGAGGCCCGCACCCATCGGGCGCGGGTGTCCGGATCGGGTCCGGACGCCCGTACCGGGCGCATCCTCCAGTAGACACAGCCGTACAACTGAGCCCCTGAGGCCCTAACATGACTGTGCACATCGGACGTTTCCCTAGAACAGGAACAGTTCGGGAGAACAGATGCAGACTCGACCTATTCCAGGGTCGGCGGCCACGCCGGAGGAGTTCCTCGAAGCACTCCGGCAACTTCGCGCCTGGGCGGGTCAGCCCTCGCTGCGCACCCTGAACACGCTCGCCGGAACCGACCCCGAATCAGGCGAACCGCCCACCGACCTGCTGCCGGTGAGCACGCTCTCCGACAACCTCGCAGGCAAGCGGCTGCCCAACCCGCCCCGCCTCTCCTTCGTCGTCGCCTTCGTCACCGCGTGCATGCGCGCCGACGGCTCGCAGACGCAGGACCAGATCGCCGACGAGGCGGACCGGTGGACCCAGGCGTGGCTCGCACTCTCGCCCGACGCCCCGCAACCACTCGTCCCGGCAAGCGCCCCCACCCCGGCGGACACCGTCCCGGACAGCGCCCTCACCACGACGGACACCCTCCTGGAGAGCATTCCCCCTCCAGACGACACCTTCGCGCACGACACTCCCGCGCCCGAAGACGCCGCCCCGGAAAACGACCTCGCTCAGAAAACCGCCCCCACGTCCCCCGCCCATGCCCAAAGGCAGACGAAACGGCGGCGGCTCCCCGTCATGGCCTGGCTCCTGGGGGCGGTGACCGGCGCGGTCGTCGTCGGGCTGATCACGCTCGTCACCACCGACACGCCGCCGCAGCAGCCCACCGCATCGAAAGAGAGCACGGACGTTCCGTCCACCCCGCCAACGCCCCCGCCCTCACCTTCCACCCGGGCAGAGAAGACTCCGGCGGACACGACCGGCAGAACGCCGGTCTCCGAACAAGCGCCCCGCCCCGACTCGAAGCCCGCGCCGACTCCGTCCCCGTCCGGCTCGAAACGGCCGTCGCCTTCGCCGAGTCGCCCGGCGCCGAGCCCGTCCCCGTCCGATGCGCCGACCACGCGTTCCTACCCGCCCTACTACGACAGCTGGAAGTCGTACCTGCCGAGCTTCTCCCCCCGGCCGTAACGACGTCGCCCGCCTTTCGTCGTCCTCGCCCGATCAGCCGCGCGCGTCCGACGGGACGCGCACCGACAGGTGCGGGGACAGGGCGCGGAGGAAGTCCGGCGCGTCGAAGACCGCGCCCGCGGACGCGACGCCGGCCGTTCTCGTCCGTCCGGTGAGGATACGGTCGACGGCCTCCACCGCGAGCGGCGCACTGACCGCGTAGATGTCCCGGCCCGCGGCGACGATCCGGCGTTCCGCGCCATCGGAACGGACGCGGACGTCGACCACGAACGTCTCCGCGTCGCGGCCGCCCGCACCGGCAACGGGCGTCGCCAGGCCCGCGGCCGCCTTGGCGGTCATGTAGGTGCGCACCTCCGGGACGTCCAGGTGGCTGGGGACGGTGACGACGTCGGCCATCGTGAACTCCCCGATGACGCTCTGCGCGCCGAGCGGATCCGGAAACGACCACTCCAGGTTCGGCAGCGCGTCATCGTGGTACTCCAGCCGCCCACCCGAAAAACGGACACGGCGGCCGTTCCGCCTCCGCCCCGAAACCTCGCCCGAGGCGAGCGTTCCGCCGGTGGGATGCCAACCGCTCAGGCCATAGGCGATGTGCGCCTCGTCCGCGGCCGTCCGATCGCCCAACGCGGCAGTGACCAGCAGGTCACCCAGGCCGCCGAAGAAGGCCATCGCCGGGACCACCACGATTCCCGCGGCACGGGCGCGCTCCGCGAACTGCGCGAACGTGTCGACGTTCGCCTCGATCTCGGCGGCCACGTCGACGTACGCGACGCCCGCGCGCAGCGCCGCCTCGACCAGCGGGGCGGCGGTCTCCGCGAAGGGCCCGGCGCAGTTGATCACCGCGGCCGCACCGTTCAGCGCGCGGTCGAGCGAAGCCGGATCGTCCACCGCCGCCCGCCGCGCCTCCAGCCCCGGCCGTTCCCGCACCAGCGCCGACAGCTTCCCCTCGTCCCGTCCGAGGAGCAGCGGCACGTATCCGCGCTCGCGCAACTCCGCGACCACGAACCGCCCGGTGTGCCCGTACGCGCCGAACACCGCCACGTCCCGTCCCGCTCCCATGCCTGCTCCCACGTGCTCGAAGTGATCCACTGCGGAAGATCCTGTCCTCACCGCCCCGGGCGAGCCAGCGTCCGTAACGACACGATCCGTACAATTCCCGACATGCTTCCGCTCCGCGTTCCGTCGCGATCGCCGCCACCGACGGGATGCTGCACTTCGAACTGGCCCTGGCCTGCGAAGTCTTCGCCTCCGCCCCGGCCGCCGTGACGGTCCCCTGGTACGACGTCACCGTCTGCGGACCGGTCGCCGTCCGCGTGGGCCGCTTCATGCTGGAGCCGGACGGCGGGCTCGATCGGCTCCCGCACGCCGGAACCGTGATCGTCCCCGCCCTGGCGGACATCGACGACGCTCCTCCGCCCGACCTCGTCGAGGCGGTGCGCGCGGCCCACGAGGCGGGCGCGCGGATCGTCTCCCTGTGCACGGGCGCGTTCGTCCTCGCCGCCGCCGGCCTGCTGGACGGACTGCGCGCCACCACGCACTGGGCCCATACCGGGGAACTCGCCGCACGCCATCCCCGCGTGAAGGTCGACCCGGACGTCCTCTACGTCGACAACGGCAGCGTGCTCACGTCCGCCGGCAAGGCCGCCGCGATGGACCTCTGCTTGCATCTCGTCCGCGGTGACCACGGCTCGGCGGTCGCCAACGTGGTCGCACGCCGCCTGGTCGTCCCGCCGCACCGGCCCGGCGGCCAGGCCCAGTTCGTCACCACACCGGTGCCCGCCCCCGACGACCACCCCCTGGCCGAACTCCTCGCCTGGACGATGCGGCGGCTGGACCAACCGCTCACCGTGGAGGACCTGGCCCGCCGGGCGAACATGAGCTCACGCCACCTGGCCCGCCATTTCCGCTCGGCGACGGGCACCACCCCGCTGCAATGGCTGCTGACACAGCGGATCCGCCGCGCCCAGGAACTTCTGGAAACCACGAACGACAGCATCGACGCCATCGCCGCATCCGCAGGCATGGGCACGGCTACAACGCTGCGCCGCCACTTCCACCGCACGATCGGTGTCCCCCCCGGACACCTACCGCCGAACATTCCGCCCCTGACCGCTGCACTTCGCAACCGTGCACCGGTCACGAAGTCGGCCTCCTAACCGTCTTCGGCGGCCAAATTCGCGCGGGCTTCGCGGAGTTCTTCCAGCGCGATCTCGGCTTCGACACCGGAGTTGTCGCGGCAGGTCCAGGCTTCCAGCGGGAGACCGCCCAGCGACCGCTGCCGCCACCGGTAGGCGCGCCGCCCACCGGGAGTGAGCATCAGTTCGGCGTCCCTGCGGTACTCCTCGAAGTCGGACAGGTCCGGATGGGCGGCGTGGTCGCACGCCGGGGCCTCCAGGCAGCGTCGCGAGGCGGCTTCGTGGGCGGCGATGATCTCGTCCAGGACCTCGACGGAGTCGACCCGTTCGGAGACGGCGTACCAGAGCAGCGCGCAGTTGACGACCACCAGGCCCGGCAGTTCGGGCGTGTCGTCGCGCGCGGCCTCCAGCAGCTCACGGGCGTTGTCGACGAGGGTCTCGTACGGGTCACCGTAGGGATGGTCGTAGACCACATCGGCAATGAACTTCAGGCCCCGCCCGATACCTGCGGGGGCCCGGACCGGGACGTCGTCGAAGGTGCCGGGGAACACCGCCTCGGCCGCCGCTCGCACGAACCCGGCGACATTGTGCGGGCACCTCCACCGGCCGGGATCGTCCAAGGGCAATCCAACTCCCACGACCCGCAGCGCCATCTCCTCCGGCCGGAAAGTCCAGTCGAGGGCTTTATCGTCGAAGTCCGTCAGATACGGGTGGTCGGCGTGGGCGCAGGGCTCGCCGTCCAGTCGCTCGGCCGCCGCGGTAAGAGCCGCCACGACCGGCGCCGCATCGGGCAGCTCCATGCCCTCCAGACGGACCGCCAGCGCGAGAACGCCCAGCGCCCACGCCAGGGTGTGCGGGTCATGCGGGGCGGCACCCAGGTGGGTGGCCGCTGCCTGTACGAGCTCCGTATGCCGCCGCCAGTGGACGCCCGACGTGGTGGCCCACTCGGCGGCGAGGGCCCGCCAGGCGTCGGGTGAATCCGGAACGGCCGACGGATCGGTTTCGGTCATACCGGATCCGACGCAAAGACGATCACACCGGTTCCGGCCCCGACCCTCCACCGCTACGGCGAGCCGACGTTCCCTGAGTCGCATGAGGTGATCGCGTATGTGGCCGCCGGGACGGCCATCTGGAGCAAGGCCGTCGGCATCGTCGCCAGACCAGGCCACGCTCCCGCGACTCGCCGAATATCTGAACAGACTTTCTAACTCAGGACACCAGGCCTTACTTAAGAAGCGGACGAACCGTGGGCGGCGATCTCTTCGACCAATTCCATGCAACGAAGGCGGGCCGGGGAGAAGTCGTAAGGCATCTTTCCAATGGCCTCGAATGCGCTCATGAACTCTTCCCCCCTGCCAGCACCTTGGCCGGCCTCGTCCTCACCTTCATCAGCGATTGCGGGGCGCATAGCCTCCCAGGACTCGAAGAGCGCTTCGTCATTCTGCGCCAGGCCAGAATCCTCGATGACGGCTTGCAGCGCCTGTTCGAAGGCGTGCCGTTCGGCGGCCACCTGCGCCACGCGGGGGTCGTCGACATCGATCGTGTCATCGAGTGCCTCCTCGGCGGCATCAACGCGATCGGATTCCTCCTGCAGACCCGGCTGGGTGGCCAAGGCGATGAAACGGGTGGCTTGGACGGCCGCACCGAGCGGGCCGAAGATCCGCTCGGTGACCAGCAGGCTGTCCAGGTCCGCCTGGCGCAGGGAGCCCTCCGGCAGGCTCTCGAGGCGATCGGCGACGAAGTCGGCGAGCAGCCCCATCCTGCTGCCTCGGGTGCGCATGCGCTGCACGGCCGTCCGCTGCCGCTGCAGTTCCGCTTCCCGGGCGACGAGGGTTCTCTCCAGCCGTTCCAGGATGCCCGCGACGCCGTGGTCGCTGCCGGCACCGGCAGGAGCCGTGTCGGCAAAGGCGTCACGGATGTCGTCCAAGGCGATCCCGGCGTCGGCCATCTTGCGGATCCACAGCAACTGGATCATCTCTTCGTAGCCGTAGCGGCGGCGGTCGTCACTGCCCCCTCTGCGCTCGGGGAGCAGGCCGATCTCGTGGTAGTGACGGATCGCCCGCGGTGTGGTGCCGACGAACGATGCCGCGTCACCGATCTTGACCTGACGCGGCGGAATAAAGGACGAACGCATGAGCGGGGCCCTCCTCAGTGGGGTGGGACGTGTGTCCACCAGACCACATAACGCTACGGAAGGTGCAACTCCAGCCCCCCTGTCCCGCACGCGTAATGACCCCAGCGTGCAATTAAGAACAGATTCCCGACTCAGCACACTAGAAGGCGGCGTGCTCTACGTCGGCGGCCAGAACTTCCGGCGCAACCGGCTACGGGCCCTGGACGCGACCGGCTCAAGGGCGTGCGGTTCCACCGCCGATGCACTGAACGCGAAAATCTCCGCTGAGCGCGGAAACGATGACGACGGGACGGCCAGCGCGCCGGTGCCGGTGCCCTAATCGCGCGAACGCCCTCGTCCAGGCTCCGGACGAGGGCGTTTCTGCTGGTGGAGCCTAGGGGATTCGAACCCCTGACACCCGGCTTGCAAAGCCGGTGCTCTACCAACTGAGCTAAGGCCCCTCGTTCTGGTCGTCGACCTGCGCGGACGGTGGTACCGGCGCTGGACGGGAACGATCGTACACCGTGGTTCGGTGGGGACGATCGTGGGCGTGCGCCTTCGCCGGTGCTGCGGGGCACCGGGTCAGGGCAAGGTGGACGTCGGCGCGCGGGGCGCCGTCCGCGACGGTGGTCCCGGCGAGATCGAGGCGGTGGCCGCTTCGTTCACGCCGGGGCCGGTGTCGTCGGCGGTGTCAGCTGTCGGACGACGTGGCCTCGGTCCACAGGTCCAGCTCGGCGCGGTCCTGCTGCAGCCGACGCCAGACAGCGAAGCCGCCGAGAGCAACAACAGCGAGAATGAGCAGCTTCTTCACGGTGGGGACCCCTTCACCTCGACTATGAGCCCAGTCCCGGGGAACGAGCGGACGCTGTCGGTCATCCCCAGGCTCTCCGCAGCCTAGCAACCGATCCCCGGCGATCCGCACCCACTCGCCGTTATCGGACCGATCGTCCAATCCACCGTGCGGTGAGTTCGGGACAAAAGTGGATCTTTCGGCGATAACCGGCGTGGTGTTCCGCACGTCGCCGGTCGTCATGTCGGCGTTGTCGTGGAGGAGCGCGGAGGGGGTGCGGTCTCCTTTCGGGCGGGCGTGGCGTTCTGGCGGCGGGCGGTCGCCAGGACCGAGCCGCCGAGGATCAGGGCGAAGGAGGCGAGGATCGTCGCGGTCAGGGGTTCGCCGAGGAACAGGACGCCCGCGGCGACGGCCACCGCCGGGTTCACGTACGTGAACACCATGCCGCGGGACGTGCCGACCTCGCGGATCAGTTCGAAGAACACCGTGAACGCGAGGGCGGTGCAGACCAGCCCGAGGGCGGCCAGGGCCACGAGGACGCGCCCGCTCGGCAGATGCGAGGGCAGTGTCGCGGTCGCCGGGCCGGCGTAGACCAGCGCCGCGATTCCCAGGGAGGACGCCGACAGTTGCAGGCTCGGGACGTCCTGCAGGTGGCGCAGCGCGATCATCGGGGCGATCGAGTAGCCGACGGCGACCAGCATGACCTCGCCGATCGCCCAGGCACTGCCGCCTCCGAGGTGCGGGCCGGCGAGCACGGCGACGCCCGCGAGGCCGGTCAGCAGGCCCGCCCAGCGGACGGGCCCGAGCCGTTCGGCGTCCCCGGTGCAGCGGGCGAGGACGACCCCGATGATCGGCACCGCGGCGATGAGCAGGCCCGTCATCGAGCTGGTCAGCCGTTGCTCGGCGTCCGACAGCAGCGCCCACGGGCCGAGGATCTCCAGGGCCGTGAACGCCAGCAGCGGGCGCCAGTGTCGACGGGCCGCGCCGAAGCCGCCCGAACGGTACGCGAGCGGCAGCAGTACGGCGGCGCCCAGGAACGTCCGGGTGAACACCACCACGGCCACCGAGACCTCCTCGACCGCCACCTTGATCATCAGGTAGGGGATGCCCCACAGCACGCACATCAGGGCGAACAGCACCCAACCGCGGCGACTCACCACGACCCTCCACGTTCGTCGTCGGCCCGGTGGGCCCGGGCGCCGCTTCAGGATGCGGCGCGGCGGGCGCGGGAGTCTTGAACGCTGTTGCGGTACGCGCCGGGCGTGACCCCGAGGACGCGGCGGAACCAGCGGGTGAGGTGCGCCTGGTCGGCGAATCCGACGAGCGCCGCGGCGTCCGCGGGAGGGTGCCCCGCGTCCAGCAGGACGCGGGCCCGCGACACCCGGTGCTGCGCCAGCCACGCGTACGGCGGCATGCCCACGACGTCCCGGAACGCGCGGAGCGTCTGGTAGCGCGACAGGCCGAGGTCGGCGGCGACCTCCGCCAGGGGCGGCGGCCGGGTCAGCTCGTCGGACAGGCGTTCGGCGACACTGCGAGCGATCCGTGCGGCTCCCGGGCCCGCGTGTGCGGGCCCGGTGCCGACGCGCGGGATCGCGTGGCGTCGGACGAGTGCGTCGAAGACCTCCAGGAGCCGGGTTTCGGCTTCGAGCGGGTCATCGCCCGCGCGGAGGGCGCGGTGGGCCAGGCGGAGCGCCTCGCCCAGTGACGGGTCGTCGATGACGGGGCCGCGGAAGTGCGGTTCGGCGTTCCCGGGCACGGCGGCGCGCAGCAGTTCGGCGGTCGGGTACAGGGCCAGGTACGCGAACCCCTCGGGGCGTGCCGGGCCGCCGGTGTGCGCCTCCCCCGGTTCGACCACGACGACGCCGCCCGCACCGGAGTAGACGTTCTCGCCGCGGTACCGCATCGTCTCGACGCCGTCGACCGTCACGCCGATGGCGTACTCGTCGTGGACGTGCGGCGCGTAGTGCCGACGCCCGATGCGGGCGGTCAGGAGGTCCAGCGGCGACTCCTGCACGTTGTGGACCCGCGTCCAGCTGACCCGGTCGGGCATCACCCGTGGGACGGGGCACGCCGACGTCCCCGCCGCGCGTGGAGGGTCAGGCGGAGAAGACGGTGCGGAGCCGCCAGCGGTCCCGGTCACGGCCCAGCTCCGCGACGGCCACCCCCTCGGCGCCGCTGACCCGGACCCGGTAGATCCGGCCGTCGTCGCCCGGCGCTCCGTACGTCTTCAGTACCTCCCGCACCGCGTAGCGCGTCCCCCGCCACTCGTACGCGGTGAGGCGTCCGGCCGGGTCGTGCTCGGCGCGGACCGGCTCGTTCAGCAACTGCCCCATGAGTCCGGGACCCTATCACGCTCTCGAACACATGTTCGCAGGTCAGTGGGGTCGGTGGAGGCGTGTCGCGGGTGGTCGGGCGCGGGCCGGGCGCTGTCCGAGATCGCATTTCTCCCCCTGTGCCGGGCGGGCCCGCGGTTCGCGGGCCGTCTCCTTGAGTTACCGACCAGCGAACCACCGGCGGGCCGTGCACACCCCTTCGTCCACAAACTGTGGATAACTTTGCGAGTCGGTCGACACGCCCGCGACCAGCGCGGATGTGGACATCTTCTCCACAGGAAATCCCCAGGCGGGAGGCAGTTTCGCAGGTCTGGCGGCGACATGGGGGCTCATCCTCACAGGTGTTCAGATGACCGGGTTCCCACACCCACTGTCCACAGCCTGTGGATAACTCTTGTGCACAGCCTGGGGATCTCGGGCCGATCCGTTGTCCACCATTCTTCCCCAGGTCCGTCCCCAACCCAAGAATCGGCTGTCCACAGGTGGATAACGTTCTCACCTGGACGAACGGCGGCCCGTGACGCCTTGTGACCGACTGGTAGCACAGGCTGTGGACAACTTCCTTCCACAGGCGCCCCGTGTCGGTGGAAAACGTTGTCCACCGATAATCCCCAGTTCTGTCCCCAGGTTGAGGGCGCCACGCGGGCGTCGACGGTCTCGTGATCGCTCGCCGCTCAGGCTCCGGGGGTGTCCGCGGACGAGGCCAGGTCGTCCAGGCGGATCAGTTCGTCGTTCAGGTCGGCGCGCTCGGCGTCGGTGAGAGGCACCGCGCGCGCCTCGGACAGGAAGGTGCGGGCGCGGGCCGCGTCGTCGAGGTGGAGGGCCGTGTCGGCGCGCATGGTGAGGGCCTTGAAGCGTTGCGGCGCCGTCAGCGGTTCGCCGGTCTCGAAGAGCTTGTCGAGGATTCTGGCCGCCGCTCTGTGGTCTCCCTTGGAGTCGCCCAGGAGGGCGGCCATGTGGAGGGCCTTCGCGACGGGCTCGGTGGGGATGGGCGCGTGGTCGAGGTTCTCGGAGATCTGCTGGCCGATGCGGAGCTGGATGCCGTCCGGGTCGGTCAGGAGGAACTGGCGGACGCCGTAGGTCATGTCCTTCAGGACGCCCACCCTGGGCAGGCCCCGCGTCGGGACACGGCCGAGTGCGGCCTTCAGGCCGCTGCGGAACGACTCGTAGAGGGCGTCCACGTCGTCGGTGACGACGTAGCACATGTGCATGGACGCGGCCGGGTCGTGCTTCTTCCAGCCATAGAACTGGACGTCGATGTCCCCGTGGCGGACGCCGAGGAAGGGGTTCGGGCGCGTCTGCCAGGTCGTCTGCTCGAAGCCCAGTGCTCGGTAGAACTCCCAGGTGTCGGCGATCGAACGGCACGGAAAGATCGGAATCGTTTTCTGGCCCATGGCGGGAGCGTAGGAGGAATGCTCGCGTGTGGTCAAGTTTGAATAGCTAAATCGGTTGGCCGTGGGCCGGTGCCGCGGACAGACTCGGCGGATGAGCACGTTGACGCTGTGGCGACCCGTCGGACCGGCCGAGCTGGAGCTGCTGCGCGCCGCGGGATGGCGTGCGTGGCCGCCGCGGCTGCCGGACCAGCCGATCTTCTATCCCGTCCTCGACGAGGACTACGCGATCAAGATCGCGCGGGACTGGAACGTCCCGGCGCACGGGTCCGGATACGTGACGCGGTTCGAGGTCGACGCCGCGTTCGCCGAGCGCTATCCCGTCCGGCAGGCCGGCGGGCGGACGATCCTGGAGCTGTGGGTGCCCGCGGAGGAGCTCGCCGAGTTCAACGCCCATATCGTCGGCCGGATCGAGGTCGTGCGCGAGTTCCACGCGGCGGAGGGCGACGGTGCGTGAGCTGATCAGGGCGGTCGACGAGGGCCGTGGCGGCGCCGGGTGGGAGCTGGCGGACCACTTGCTCGGTGTCGCGGCGGGGCCGCCCGAGGCCGCCGAGCGGGCGCTGGACGGCCTGGCGGACGTCACGCCGCGAACGTGGCTGCGCCTGGACGTGGCGCTGCGATCGTGGTGGGCGTACGGCCGTACCGGACCGGAGGGCGCGGGCGCCCGCGGCGCGGGCGCCCTCGGTGCACTCGTCGCGGCGTGTTCCGGGGACGGACGGCGGCGCGAGGCGGCCCTCACGCGCGCGTGCATGGAGACCGACCCGCGGTTGCTGCCGGTTCTCGTGATCCGGACGGCCGACTGGGTGCGGCCGGTCAGGGAGCGGGCCCGTGCCGTCTTGGCGCGCGCGCTGGCCGAGCCGCCGACGCTCCCTGCCGTGGGCGTCGCACTGGCTATGCGCGACTGGACCCGTGGGGGTCACGCCGTCGAAGTGATGAGCGAGGCCATGCGGGATGTCCATGGGGCACGTTCGGCTGCGCACCTCCCTACGCGCCGTCTTGCGTACGACCTCTGGCTTGAGGATGAAACCCTTCCGACGGACGCGATCGTCAAGGCCGCCTTGGACGAGCCGGACCCGGTCGCCCGCCTGCGGTGTGCCGAGCGGGTCGCCCAAGGACGGGACGTCCGGGCGCTGCAACGACTCTTGGGTGCGAAGTCCGTTCCGGTTCAGGTCGCCGCGCTCACCGAGTTGGTGAAGCTCGGGCACCCGGAACACGGGCTGCCGTTCATGTCCGCGAACTCGGCGCCGCTGCGCGCCACCGCGCAGTGGGCTGCGCGCCGCGCGGGCGTCGACCCGGCCGTCCGCTATCGCGAGCCGGAAGCGGACGCCGCCGGGGCGCGGGGCAGGGTCGCGGGGCTCGGCGAGTGCGGCACGGCCGGGGACTTGGCGCTGGTCGAGCCGTACCTCGGGCACGCGCGTCCGCGCTTGCGCGCCGAGGCCGTCCGGGCGTTCCACCGGCTCGGCGGCCCGGCGGCGACGCTCGCACCGATGTTCGTGGATCCGGCGCCGGTCGTCGTCCGCGCCGTGTCGCGGATCCTGCGCGGGGAGGGTGGGCGCGTCCTGCCGGACCGGCGGCTGCGGCACCTCCTGTCCGCCCCCGGATGGCCCCGCCATGTGCGGCGGGCGGCGTTCGTGCTGTCGGCGGCGCGCGGTTCCTGGCCGCGCGTGGAGGCCGATCTCCTGCTGCTGCACTCGGACGATCCGGAGCTCGCCGCGCTGGGCCGGAGCGACCTCGGCGCGTGGCTGCGCACGGACGCCGCGAAGAACTACGCCGTTCCGCGTGCCGAGACGCGTCGGCGCGTCCGGGAGCTGCTCGCGTCGGCCGAGCCGGTGCTCGGGGAGAGGAACGCCCGGACGGTGCGCTGGTACCTCGGCCTCGACCGGTGAACACGGATGTCCACAACCTGTGGATAACTCTTATCCCCAGGCGTGGACAAACGGTGACGCGCAGTTATCCACCGGTTCGCATTGGCCCCGCCTGCTGGGGAAACAGCATCTGCCCTGGCCAGAAGGATGCGCCTGACTCTTGTCCACAATCTGTGAATAACTTGCTCCACAGTCCCGGGACGGCGCTGTCCCCAGCGTCGTCCCCAGGAAATCCCCAGGATCACCGTTTTCCCCAGCCGCCGCCACCGGCCACACCGGCGGACGGACGCGCGGTCAAGCCCGGTCGGCGAAGCTCTCGACCTTCGCGATCGGGCCGGCCACCAGGATCACGTCGCTGTACTGCAGGACGGTGTCCGCGGTCGCGTACGTGAACTGTTCGCCCGGCGACTTCACGCACACGACGGTGACGCCGTGCCGGGAGCGCAGGCGCGTCTCTCCCAGGGGAACGCCCTCGATGTCCTGCGGCGGATGCGTCTTCACGAGCGCGAAGTCTTCGTCGACCTCCACGTAGTCGAGCATCCGGCCGCTGACCAGGTGCGCGACGCGCTCGCCCATGTCGTGCTCGGGCAGCACGATGTGGTGCGCGCCGATCCGCTCCAGGATGCGCTTGTGCTGGTGCGTGACGGCCTTGGCCCAGATGTTGTCCACACCCAGCTCGACCAGGTGGGACGTCGTCAGGATGCTGGCCTCCAGATCGCCGCCGATCGCGACGACGCCGCGGTAGAACTCGCCGACCCCGAGTTCGCGGAGCGCGTCGATGTCGGTCGAGTCGGCGGTGGCGATGTGCGTCAGCCGTCCGGACAGGGCCTGGACGACCTTGGGCCGGTGATCGATCGCGAGCACCTCGGTGCCGCGCTCGGCCAGTTCGAGGGAGAGCGCGGTGCCGAACCGGCCGAGGCCGATCACCACGACGGGGTCTTTCCTGCTGTCAGCCAACGATGGGTCGCTCCTCCGGTAGTTCGTAGCGCCGCACGCGTCTGCGCAGCGCCAGCGCGGTGGCCATGGTCAGCGGGCCGATGCGCCCGGCGAACATCAGCACGATCAGCAGGATGTGACCGGACGCGGGCAGGTCGGCGGTGATCCCTGTGGACATCCCCACCGTGCCGAACGCGGACACCACCTCGAACAGCACCCTGTCCAGGGTGTGAGCGGTGAGGATCAGCAGGGAGACGGTAGCGGCCGCGACGAGCCCGACGGCCAGCAGGACGATACCGATCGCCTGCCGCTGCGTGCCCGGCGGCAGCCGGCGGTTGCCCACGTTGACGTGCACGTCCCCGCGCATCTCCGCCCACAGGACGAACGCCAGCAGCCCGAACGTCGTCACCTTGATCCCGCCCGCGGTCCCCGCACTGCCGCCGCCGATGAACATCAGCACGTCCGTCACCAGCCAGCTCTCCGGCCGCATCTCGGCGACGTCGACGTTGTTGAACCCCGCCGTGCGCGGCATGACGGCCATGACGAACCCGGCGAGCCACCGCGACGGCCGCGAAAGCCCGCCCAAGGTGTCCGGATTGTTCCATTCGAGCGCCGTGAGGACCAGCGTTCCGCCGACGAACAGCACGACGGACGTCCCGACGGTGACCCGCGTCAGGATCGACCACGTCCGGGGGCGCCGCCACCGGCGCGCCAGCTCGAACCACACCGGGAAACCGAGCCCGCCGACGATGATCGCGGCGCAGATCGGCAGGCAGACCCAGGGGTCGGTCACGAACCCCATCAGGCTGTCGGACCACAGCGCGAACCCCGCGTTGTTGAACGCCGACACCGAGTGGAAGACGCCCAGGTACGCGGCGCGGCCGAGCGGCTCGTCGTACCCGAACGCGAACCGGGCTGTCAGCAGCACCGCGATGACCGCTTCGCAGCTCAAGCTGAACACGACGACGTTCCGCACGACGCGGCGCACGTCCGGCATCTGCAGCGTCTTCGTCTCGGCCTGGGCCGCCATGCGCGCGCGCAGCCCCACCCGTCCGGACAGGAGGATCGCGAAGAGGGTCGCCAGGGTCATCAAGCCGAAACCGCCGACCTGGATCAGGCACAGGATGACGATCTCGCCGAACGTCGACCAGTACACCGGCGTGTCCACGGTGATCAGGCCGGTCACGCACACCGAGGACGTCGCGGTGAACAGCGCGTCCAGTAGCGGGGCGCTCCCGGGGCCCTGGCGCGCGGCGGGCAGCGACAGCAGCAGCGTCCCGACGAGGATCATGAACGCGAACCCGGTGACGACGACCTGGGCCGGATGCTGGAACCGCTCCAGCAGCACCGACCCCCGGGGCTTCAGCCCCCGCCGCGGCAACCGAACCCGCCGAACCACGTCCTTCTCTCCACGCGAACCACATTAAGAGGCCGACAAGTCGCATTTCGGCCCGACATGTGAAGGTACCGGCAAATTCCGGTGGGACGGTCGCTGCCGCGCGGCGCACGACCCCCGTGCCGCCTTCGCGCGGCGTCAGCCGACGATCGGCCGCTCCTCGGGCAGTTCGTACCGCCTCGTCCGCTTGCGGAGCGCGAGGGCCGTGGCCAGCGTCAGCGGGCCGATGCGCCCGACGAACATCAGCACGACCAGCATGACCTCACCGGACATCGGCAGGTCGCCCGTAATGCCCGTGGACAGCCCGACCGTGGCCGTCGCCGACACCACTTCGAACAGCACCTGGTCCAGGGCGTGGCCGGTGAGCGACATGAGCACGATCGTCGCGACCGTGATGAGCCCCGCGCTCAGCATCACGATCGCCATCGCCTGCCGCGGCGTCCCCGGCGGCAGCCGCCGGGTGCCCACGTTGACGTGCACGTCCCCGCGCATCTCCGCCCACAGGACGAACGCCAGCAACCCGAACGTCGTCACCTTGATCCCGCCCGCGGTCCCCGCACTGCCGCCGCCGATGAACATCAGCACGTCCGTCACCAGCCAGCTCTCCGGCCGCATCTGGGACGTGTCCACGCTGTTGAACCCGCCGCTGCGGGGCATCACCGACAGCACGGCGCCCGCCAGCCACCGCGTCGGGCGCGGATGCGTGCCCAGCGTGCCGTCGTTGTTCCACTCCAGGGCGGTCAGGACGAACGCGCCGAGGACGAGCAGCACCGTCGTCGTCCCGACGGTGACGCGGGTCAGGATCGACCACGTGCGCGGACGCCGCCACCGGCGCGCCAGCTCGAACACCACCGGGAAACCGAGCCCGCCGATCATGACCGCCGCGCAGATCGGCAGGCAGATCCACGGATCGCCGACGAACCCCATCAGGCTGTCCCGCCACAGCACCAGCCCGGCGTTGTTGAACGCCGACACCGAATGGAAGACGCCCAGATAGACGGCCTTCCCCGGCGGCTCGCCGTAGGCCCAGGCGAGACGGCCGGCCAGGACGACCGCGACCAGCGCCTCGCACGTCAGGCTGAACAGCACGACGTTCCGCACGACGCGGCGCACGTCCGGCATCTGCAGCGTCTTCGTCTCGACTTGGGCCGCCATGCGCGCGCGCAGCCCCACCCGTCCGGACAGGAGAATGCCGAAGAGGGTCGCCACCGTCATCAGGCCGAGGCCGCCGACCTGCATGAGTCCGAGGATCACGAGTTCGCCGAACAGCGACCAGTGCGAGGCGGTGTCCTGGGTGATCAGCCCGGTGAGGCACACCGCGGACGTCGCGGTGAACAGCGCGTCGACCGGGTCGGCCGCGGGCTCGTCGGCGGTGGCGTGCGGCAGCGACAGCAGCGCCGTCCCGATCAGGATGGTGATCCCGAACCCGCTGACGACGACCTGCGCCGGGTGCTGGAACCGCTCCAGCAGGGCGGCGCCGCGAGGCTTCAACCGTCCGCCCCCGCGCAGCCGACCCGGGCCCCGGCCCGCTTCCGGGCCCGGACCGCATCACCTGTCCGGCATGCCACCACACATCGCACGCGCCGACCGTACCGGCATTCCGCCCCTGACCGGCCCCGAACCGCGCGCCCCGAGACACGAGGCGGCGCCAGGACAGAGCGAGACGCCCCGGAGTCGCTCGGTCCGTCGACGGCGTGGCCGGCTCTGGGCTCTTACTACGTCAAAAACCCCCGCCCGATATCGGGAGGGGGTTTCTGTGCGGTGGGCCTGGGAGGACTTGAACCTCCGGCCTCATCCTTATCAGGGATGCGCTCTAACCGACTGAGCTACAGGCCCGCACTGCGGCCGTCCTTGGCTGCGCAACAGGAGATTACCGCATCTGGAGCGGCAACCGGAAATCGATAGCGGACGGCCGCGGCGGAGCGCGCGCGCCGGAACTACTCGGCCTCCTTGAGGGTCACCTCGACGCCGCCCACCAGGTCGGCCGCCAGGTTGTAGATGACGGACCCGATCGTGGACAAAGCCGTGATGAGCAGGACGTTCAGGGCACCGACCAGCACCGTGTAGCCGAAGACGCGGAAGAACGAGAACCAGCCCGCGGCGTCGACGCCGCCGGACGAACCGTCCTGCTCCTCGGTGAGGCTGTTGATCGTCTCGCTGAGCGCGTCGAACACCCCGAGGCCGGACAGGATCATGTAGAGGATCACGACCGCGACCAGCAGGACGACGAAGCAGACCACCGACAGGACGAAGCTGAACTTCATCACCGACCACGGCTCGAGGCGGGCCAGCTGCAGCTGCGCCTTACGGGACGGCTTGCCGCCGCCCCCCTTGCCGCCCTTGCCGCCGGGCTTGCCGGACGCGCCGGACTGGCCCGCGCCGGCGGCCGGACGGTCGCGCAGGACGGTGCCCGCGAAGCCGCCGGGAGACGATGGGGACGACGCTCCGGGCCCGGACGCCGACGGCCTGCACCCGCACGGGGACGGGCGGGGCCGCCGCGGCGGACGGGGGCGGTGCGGGCTGCGGTGCGGGCGCGGGCGCCGGTGCGGGCGCGGACGGCTGCTCGGTGCGGCCCGCGGAGACGGAGGCGGCGGGCTCGGCGGGCTTGGCCCAGTCGGAACCGCCGGACGAACCGGACGAACCGGCCGAGGAGCCGCTCGACGAACCGCCGCTCGACGAACCGCTCGTCGAGTTGCTCGTCCCGGACGCGTCCTTCGCGGAGCCCTTGGCCCCGGCGGACTTAGAGCCCGACGAACCGGTCGAATTCGTCGAGTTCTTCGAACCCGTCGAGTTCGACGAACCGGACACGGGGCGGTCGACGACCGTGTCGTCCGAGATCGCCTTCGATCCGGACTTCGATCCGGACTTCGATCCGGACTTCGGCTCGTCCTCGACCTTCGCGAGGTCGGTCCTCGTCTCGTCCGCCCCCGTCTCGATGTCGGCCTTCGCCTCGTCGCGGCCCGGCTTGGCGGAGGCGGCCGCCACCGTCCTGCCGCCGGGCTTCTTCGCGCTCCCCTTGCCGGAGCCGCCCTTGCTTTCGCCGGGCTCGGTGCTCACGTGTCGTCCTCCTGGCCCAGTGGCGGTACGAGGCCGGCTCCGTCACTCGCCGTCGGCACTCTCGCCACTCTCGGCTTCCTCTGCGTCATCCATGGACTCTACGTTCCTCGCGATGGCCACCACGCTGTCCCCGTCCGCGAGGTTCATCAGGCGCACGCCCATGGTCTGCCTGCCGGACTGCTTGATCTCGGCGGCGGTGGTGCGGATGACGCGCCGTTGGACGTCATCGCGAACACCTCGTCGTCCGGGCCGACCATCAGGGCCCCTACCAACATGCCGCGCGCTTCCACGATCTTAGCCGTGAGAACACCCTTACCCCCACGCCCCTGGAGGGGGTACTGGTCGACCGGCGTGCGCTTCGCGTAGCCGTTCTCGGTCGCGACCAGCACGTCCTGCCCGCCGCCCTGGGCGACCAGCATGTTGAGGACTTCCTGGTCTTCCTCGAAACGCATGCCGATCACGCCGGACGTGGCGCGGCCCATCGGACGCAGCGACTCGTCGTCCGCGCGGAACCGGATCGCCTGGGCGCCGGTCGAGACCATCAGCAGGTTGTCGTCGGAGGAGACGAGCCGCGCCGCGATCACCTCGTCGTCGTCGACCAGGTTGATCGCGATGATGCCGCCGGTGCGGGGCGAGTCGAAGTCGCGCAGCGCCGTCTTCTTGACGCGGCCCTTCTTGGTGCCGAGCACGAGGTAGGGCGCCACTTCGTAGTCGCGCAGGTCCATGACCTGGGCGATGTGCTCGTCCGGCTGGAAGGCCAGCAGGTTCGCGACGTGCTGCCCGCGCGAGTCGCGGCCGGCGTCCGGCAGCTCGTACGCCTTGGCCCGGTAGACGCGGCCCTTGTTGGTGAAGAACAGGATCCAGTGGTGCGTCGTGGTGACGAAGAACTGGTCGACGATGTCGTCCTGCTTCAGCTGCGCGCCGCGCACGCCCTTCCCGCCGCGCTTCTGCGCCCGGTACAGGTCGGTGCGGGTCCGCTTCGCGTAGCCGCCGCGGGTGATGGTGACGACGACGCCCTCTTCGGCGATCAGGTCCTCGTAGGACACGTCGCCCTCGAACGGGATGATCTGGGTGCGGCGCTCGTCGCCGAACTTCTCGACGATCGGCGCGAGCTCGTCCCCGACGATCTGTCGCTGCCGCTCGGGCGACGCGAGGATCTCGTTGTAGTCGGCGATCTCCGCCATGAGCTTGTCGTACTCGTCGGTGATCTGCTGGCGTTCCAGGGCGGCGAGCTTGCGCAGCTGCATGTCCAGGATGGCCTGCGCCTGGATCTCGTCGATCTCCAGCAGGTTCATCAGGCCCTGCTGGGCCTCCGACGCCGACGGGGAGCGGCGGATCAGCGCGATGACCTCGTCGATGCGGTCGAGGGCCTTCAGCAGCGCGCGCAGGATGTGGGCGCGCTCCTCGGCCTTGCGCAGCAGGAACCGGGTGCGGCGGACGATGACGTCGATCTGGTGCGCGACCCAGTACCGGACGAACTGGTCCAGCCGGAGCGTGCGGGGGACCCCGTCGACCAGCGCGAGCATGTTCGCGCCGAAGGTCTCCTGCAGCTGGGTGTGCTTGTACAGGTTGTTGAGGACGATCTTCGCGACCGCGTCCCGCTTGAGGACGATGACGAGCCGCTGCCCGGTCCGTCCGGACGTCTCGTCGCGGACGTCCGCGATGCCGTCCAGCTTGCCGTCCTTGACCCCGTCGGCGATCTTGAGGGCGAGGTTGTCCGGGTTGACCTGGTAGGGGAGCTCGGTGACGACGAGGCAGTTGCGGCCCTGGATCTCCTCGACCTCGACGACGGCCCGCATGGTGATCGAGCCGCGGCCGGTGCGGTAGGCGTCCTCGATGCCCTTGCGGCCGACGATCAGCCCGGCGGTCGGGAAGTCGGGGCCCTTGACCCGCTCGATCAGCGCGTCGAGCAGTTCCTCGTCCGTCGCGCCGTAGTTGTCCAGGTACCAGCGGACGCCCTCGGCGACTTCCCGCAGGTTGTGCGGCGGGATGTTGGTCGCCATCCCGACGGCGATGCCCGCGGACCCGTTGACCAGCAGGTTCGGGTAGCGCGACGGCAGGACGTCCGGTTCCTGCGAGCGGCCGTCGTAGTTCGGGGTGAAGTCGACGGTCTCCTTGTCGATGTCGCGCAGCAGCTCCATCGCCAGCGGCGCCATGCGGCACTCGGTGTACCGCATCGCCGCCGCGGGGTCGTTGCCGCGCGAACCGAAGTTGCCGTTGCCGTCCACCAGGGGGTAGCGCATCGACCACGGCTGCGCCAGCCGCACCAGCGCGTCGTAGATGGCCGAGTCGCCGTGCGGGTGGTAGTTCCCCATGACGTCACCGACGACGCGCGCGCACTTGAAGTACCCGCGGTCGGGCCGGTAGCCGCCGTCGTACATCGCGTACAGGACGCGGCGGTGCACCGGCTTCAGGCCGTCTCGCACCTCCGGAAGCGCGCGCGCGACGATGACCGACATCGCGTAGTCGAGGTAGCTCTTCTGCATCTCGACCTGGATGTCGACCGGTTCGATCCGCTCGCCGGGGTCTCCGCCCGCCGTCGTCACGTCCGTCACTCTGATGACCTCTTCTGCTGCTGGAAGGGAAGGAAGTACGGTCGCCGCTGCGGTTCAGGCCGCTGGGAGCCCGGCCCGCACCCGCGCCTCAGATGTCGAGGAAGCGCACGTCCTTGGCGTTGCGCTGGATGAACTCGCGGCGGGGCTCGACCTCTTCGCCCATGAGGACGCTGAACAGCTCGTCCGCCTGCGCCGCGTCGTCGAGCTGCACCTGGAGGAGGACCCGCTTCGCGGGGTTCATCGTGGTGTCCCACAGCTCGTTGGCGTTCATCTCACCGAGACCCTTGAACCGCTGGACGAGGTCGCGGGGGCGCGGGTCGCGCTTGCCCGCGGCGATCCCGGCCTCGATGACCGCGTCGCGCTCGGAGTCGGAGAACGCGTAGTCGGCCTCGTTGCCCCGCGCGTCCCACTTGATCTTGTAGAGCGGGGGCTGCGACAGGTACACGTGGCCGGCCTCGATCAGCGGCTTCATGAACCGGAACAGCAGCGTCATCAGCAGCGTGTTGATGTGGTGGCCGTCCACGTCGGCGTCCGACATCAGGATGATCTTGTGGTACCGGAGCCGGGAGACGTCGAACTCGTCGTGCACGCCGGTGCCCAGCGCCGTGATGATCGCCTGCACTTCGGTGTTCTTGAGGATCTTGTCGATCCGCGCCTTCTCGACGTTCAGGATCTTGCCGCGGATCGGAAGGATCGCCTGGAAGTGCGGGTCGCGGCCGCCCTTGGCGGAGCCGCCCGCCGAGTCGCCCTCGACGATGTACAGCTCGGACCGGCTCGGGTCGGTGGACTGGCAGTCCGACAGCTTGCCGGGCAGCGACGTCGTCTCCAGCAGGCTCTTGCGGCGGGTCAGATCCCGCGCCTGCCGTGCCGCGACCCGCGCGCGCGCCGCCTGCGACGCCTTGTTGATGATCTCCTTGGCCTCGCCCGGGTTCTCCTCGAACCAGTCGCGCAGGTACACGTTGCACGCGCGCTGGACGAACGACTTCGCCTCGGTGTTGCCGAGCTTCGTCTTCGTCTGGCCCTCGAACTGCGGGTCGGCCAGCTTGATCGAGATGATCGCGGTGAGGCCCTCGCGGACGTCCTCGCCCGTCAGGTTGTCGTCCTTGTCGCGAAGGAGCCCCTTGTCGCGGGCGTACCGGTTGACGATCGTCGTGAGCGACGCCCGGAACCCCTCCTCGTGGGTGCCGCCCTCCGCCGTGTTGATCGTGTTGGCGAAGGTGTGCACCGACTCGGCGTACGACGAGTTCCACTGCATGGCGATCTCGACCGACATGCCTTCGGTGTGGTCCTCGAAGTAGACGACCGACTCGTGGACCGCCTCCTTGCGGGCGTTGATGTAGCGGACGAAGTCCTCGATGCCGCCCTCGTAGTGGTACCGGACGACGTGCGGCTCGCCCTCCCCGTCACCGTTGGAGTGATCGGGACGCTCGTCCCGCAAGGTGATCGACAGCCCGCGGTTCAGGAACGCCATCTCCTGCATGCGCCGGGACAGCGTCTCGAAGTTCCATTCGAGGGTCTCGAAGATCTCGGGGTCCGGCCAGAAGGTGATGCGGGTGCCGGTCTCCGTCGTCGCCTCGCCCTTGCGCAGCTCCGTCTCCGGGCCACGCCAGTTGTAGGACTGCCGCCAGACGTGACCGTCCGTGCGCACCTCTGCCTCGAGACGGGTGGACAGCGCGTTCACCACCGCCGAGCCGACGCCGTGCAGGCCGCCGGACACCGCGTAGGACTTGCCGTCGAACTTGCCGCCCGCGTGCAGCGTGGTCAGCACCAGCTCGATGGCCGGCCGCTTCTCCACCGGGTGCTCGCCGACCGGGATGCCGCGCCCGTTGTCGAGCACGCTCACGCCGCCGTCGGCCAGCAGCGTCACCACGATGTCGTCGGCGAAGCCCGCCAGGGCCTCGTCGACGGCGTTGTCCACGATCTCGTAGACAAGGTGGTGGAGGCCGCGCTCACCCGTCGATCCGATGTACATGCCCGGGCGTTTGCGCACCGCCTCAAGACCTTCGAGGACAGTGATCGAACTAGCGTCGTACGCCAAAGGAGATCCTCCTGCCGGGGATGTCTGCCGCCCCGCGCCCGGAGGGAGCGCGGTGTGCCCCGTAACACACATGTGGGCGCCTGATGGGCTCTGTTCACACCTGTCCAGAGCCCCGGGCACCCCACGGCGGCGCAGCATCCTGTACCCGATGTCATTCTACCGGGTCGCACGGCGAAAAGTGGCACTCATGCGGCCCTGTGTGCACGTGTGGCGGCCCCATGGAACCGGAGGCACATCCCCCCATTCCTCCAGGGGGGTTCTCTGGCCTACGGCGCGCTCGTCGCCGAACTCGTCGCCCTGCATCCCGAACAGATGTTCTCACCCGGCACTGACAAGGTTCGCCCTCCGGCGGCCCTGGACGGCCCGGCGTGTTCGGCCCGGCGGACGGTTCGGCGTCGGCGATTCGGTCGGCGATTCGGTCGGCGATTCGGCGCGCGTCAGCGCGCGCGCCACGCGCCGCCGCGGCGCGGGCCCGACCCGGCCCGACCACCTTCACGCGGCGGACCGTCCCGTGCCCCAGCTCCTGGTTCAGCCGCCGCACGAGATTGGACGACAGCAGCCGCAGCTGCGTGGCCCACGTCGCCGAGTCGGCGGCGATGGTCAGCTCGCCGTCCTCGAAGTGCTCCGGCCGGGTGTGTTCGGCCAGTTCGGGGCCCACGATCGCCGCCCAGTTGCCGAACACGCCGCCGACCGCCGCCCGCTGTTCCCACCCGCGTGTCGCCATCAGATCGCGGATCGCGGCCCCGAACGGCTTCGTCGCCGCCGCGCCCCGGATCCCGGTTCCGCACCGGCAGGCCGCCGCCCTTGCGGCGGTTCTTGTGCCCGGGGAGGGTGCCGCGCTTGATCGCGTCCGCCTTCGCCTGGGCCAGCGCCTCCCGCGCCAGCTCGATCCCCGACTTCCCGGACGCCGCGATCTGATCGACGGCTTCGGACGATTCGGTCGACTCGGCGGACTCGCCGCCTTCGCTACCTTCGCCGGGCCCGCCGGGCCCGCCGGGTTCCGAAGCCGCGTCGGGCCCGTCCACATCCTGTGGATCCTCGCTCATGTCACCCTCCTCCCCACAGCCTGTGGACGACCATTCTCGCCGGAACCGCCGACACCCGTCCGAACGAACCGTCCACGCGCGACGCCCGCGCGTGTCGTTCACGTGTGGTGCGCGTATGGTTCGCGCGCCGTTCGCGCGTCCGTCGGTCCGTCGGTCCGTCAGTCCCGGACGACGTGGCCGTCGGACACCGCGAACGTCGCGCCCGTCAGCTCGTCCGGCACATCGGCGGGGACGGCGGCGGTGATCAGGACCTGCTCGGCCGGCGCCACCATCTCGGCGAGGCGGCTGCGCCGGCCCGCGTCCAGTTCGGCGAACACGTCGTCGAGGATGAGCACCGGGTCGTCGCCGTCGGTCCGGAGCAGGTCGAACGCGGCGAGCCGCAGCCCCAGCGCGAACGACCACGACTCGCCGTGGCTCGCGTAGCCCCGCGCGGCAGTTCGCCGAGGCCGAGGACGAGCTCGTCCCGGTGCGGGCCGACGAGGCTGACGCCCCGCTCCAGTTCCTGCTTCCGCGTGTCCGCCGCGGCCGCGAGCAGCTGCTCGGCGAGTTTTCCACGGTCTGTGGACAACTCCGCGTCGCCCAGCGAACTCCGGTACCGCAGGTGCGCCGCGTCGCTGCCCGGGGCCAGCGCCGCGTACGCGCGCGCGACGAGGGGGCCGAGCGCGCCCACGAGATCCAGCCGCGCAGCCAGCAGCTCGGCGCCCGTCCGGGCGAGGTGGGAATCCCACACGTCCAGGGTCGCGAGGACCTCCTGGCCCGGCGCGCGCCGGTGCGCCGCCGCCGACTTCAGCAGGGCGTTGCGCTGCTTGAGCACCCGGTCGTAATCGGCCCGGACGCCCGCGAAGCGCGGCGCGCGCGCGGTCAGCAGCTCGTCCATGAACCGGCGCCGTTCCCCCGGGTCGCCCTTGACGAGCGAGAGGTCCTCGGGGGCGAACAGCACGGTCCGCACCATCCCCAGGATCTCGCGCGGCCTGGGGACGGGGGACCGGTTCAACCTCGCCCGGTTCGCCTTCCCGGGGTTGATCTCCAGCTCGATGAGGGCCTTGCGCTCGTCCTTCACGGCCCCGACCCGGACGATCGCGCGCGGCGCGCCGTGCCGGACGAGCGGCGCGTCCGTCGCGGCCCGGTGGCTGCCGTGCGACGCGACGTACCCGACGGCCTCGACCAGGTTCGTCTTGCCCTGGCCGTTCGGCCCCACGAACGCGGTGACCCCCGGCTCGAGCGCGACCTCGGCGGTCGCGTACGAGCGGAAGTCCTGGAGCGAGAGGTGGGCGACGTGCACGGGACACGAGCGTAGAGCCTCCCGCCCCGTGCCCCGCCCGCCCCAGGACCTTTCCCGGTCCCCGCCCGCCCTGGGGGGCCGACCCCACTTCGAGTGTCCACCCGCCGCACGCGGCGGCGCGCGGGAACCACAGGCTGTGGATAACTCCGTCAGACGGCGGGCGGGGTCACGTCGGCGCCGGGGGAGTCGGCGCCCTTCGCGGACTCGACGGCGTGGCCGCCGAACTGGTTGCGGAGGGCGGCGACGACGCGCATGGCGGGGGAGTCGTCCTGGCGGGAGGCGAAGCGGGCGAAGAGCGACGCGCTGATCGCGGGGAGCGGGACGGCGTGGTCGACGGCGGCCTGGACGGTCCAGCGGCCCTCGCCGGAGTCGTTCGCGAAGCCGCGGATGTCGTCGAGTTCGGGGTCCTCGGCGAGGGCGCGGTTCATCAGGTCGAGCAGCCAGGAACGGATGACCGTGCCCTCCTGCCAGCTGCGGAACGTCTCCGGCACGTTCGTGACGACGTCGCTGGCCTCGATCAGCTCGTAGCCCTCGCCGAACGCCTGCATCATCGCGTACTCGATGCCGTTGTGGACCATCTTGACGAAGTGGCCCGCGCCGACCTTGCCCGAGTGGACGAACCCGAACTCGCCCTCGGGCTTGAGCGTCTCGAAGATCGGCATGAGGCGCCGCACGTGCTCCTCTTCGCCGCCGACCATGAGCGCGTAGCCGTTCTCCAGGCCCCACACGCCGCCGCTGACGCCGCAGTCGACGAAGCCGATGCCCTTGGCGGCGAGCTCCTCGCCGTGCTTCTGGTCGTCCACATAGTGTGAATTGCCGCCGTCGACGACGAGGTCGCCCTCGTCCAGGACTTCGCCCAGGCTGTTGACGGTGTCCTGGGTGGGACGGCCGGCGGGCACCATCACCCACACGGCGCGCGGCGGGGACAGGCGCTCGGCCAGTTCCTCGAGCGAGCCGACGTCGCTCAGTGCGGGGTCGTGGTCGTACCCGACGACCGTGTGGCCGCCGCGGCGCAGCCGCTCGGCCATGTTGCCGCCCATCTTGCCCAGGCCGATGATGCCCAGCTCCATGTTCACTCTCCCCTGTCGTCTGCGCGCGCCCGTCGGGACGCGCGCCGATCCGCGAGGGCGGCTCCCCCGCGGATCGTCCGTCCCCCCTGTGCTGCCCGTGAATCGGTCCTTATCCGGACAGACGCACCGGCATGATCAGGTAACGGTAGTTCGGGTTCGCGCCTTCCTCCGGCGGTTTGCCGGTGAGCACGGCCGGCTTGGTCGGGGTGGTGAACGACAGCCGGGCGACGTCCGAGCCGATCGCGGCGAGCCCTTCCTGCAGGAACCCGGGGTTGAAGGCGATGTCGATGTCCTCGCCCTCCAGGTTGGCTTCCAGGGCCTCGACGGCCTGCGCCTCGTCGCCCGTCCCGGCTTCGAGGACGACCTCGCCCTGGCGGAACGAGAGCCGGACGGGCGTGTTCCGCTCGGCGACGAGCGAGACGCGCTTGACGGCCTCGATGAACGGCGCCGTGTGGATCTCGGCGTGGCCCGCGTACTCGCTCGGCAGCAGCGACCGGTACTTGACGAAGTCGCCGTCGAGCAGCCGCGAGGTGGTGCGGCGGCCGCCGCCCGCGAAGCCGATCATGCCGTCGCCCGCGCCGGACGTGCCGCCGAGCGCGATCGACACCTCGGCGCCGGACGTCAGCGACTTGGCGGTGTCGGCGAGCGTCTTGGCGGGGACGAGCGCGACGGCGGAGAAGTCGGGACGCTCGGGCTTCCAGTGCAGCTCGCGGACGGCGAGGCGGTACCGGTCGGTGGACGCGAGCGTGACGGTCTCGCCCTCGATCTCGACCCGGACGCCGGTGAGCATCGGGATCGTGTCGTCCTTGCCCGCGGCGATCGCGACCTGGGCGACGGCGGCGGCGAACTCGTCGCTGCGACCGCGCCCGCGGCGGGCGGCATCTCCGGGAGGGTCGGGTAGTCCTCCACGGGCATGGTGAGGAGTGTGAACTTCGCGCTGCCGCAGCGCACCATCACCTTCGCCCCGTCGGTGGTGATCTCCACAGGGTGGGGAGGAAGGTTCCGGCTGATCTCGGCGAGCAGCCGGCCGGACACCAGGACGGTCCCGGCCTCCTCGACGTCGATCTCGGTGGCGACCTGTGCGGAGACCTCGTAGTCGAACGCCGAGAGCCGCAGCCGGTCCTCGTTGCCCTCACCCCCGGCCTCGATGTGCATGCCCGCGAGCACCGGGACCGGTGGACGGGGCGGCAGCGTGCGGGCCGTCCAGGCCACGGCGTCGGCGAGGGCGTCTCTGTCGATGCGGAACTTCAAGGGGACCCGCCTCCTGCAGGTGTCGGACAACGGTTCGGTCGGAGCACCTCGGTCCGGGCGCGCGGGGCGAGTTTTCCCCAGGCCCGAACTTGAGGTGACACTTTTCTTGGGTAGAGAAGGAGTGTGGTCTTAGTAGTAGGGGCTGTGGATACTGTGGACAGAGGCCATCGTCGCAGGTGAGGCACCCTAATTCGGTCCACAGGCGGGGTGTGTACAAGCTGTGGAGGACGAGAGGCGCCTGTGGAGGGCGATTTTTTGCCCACAGGCTGTCCCCAGGTCATCCCCAAGTTATCCACGAGTTTTCCACGGGTTCTCCACCCCGGTCTGCCGGTTCCGGTCGGACGCGGGGCTTCGCGGCTCGCCCGTCCACAGTTCGTCCCCAGGACATCCACAGGTTTTCCACTGGTTTTCCCCAAGTCGCGGGCGCCGGTGCACGGCCCGTCCACAGTCGTCCACACTTCATCCCCAGGTTTTCCACCGGTTGTCCACGGGGTTATCCACGGAAATCCCCAGAGTTTTCCACAACCTGTGAGTAACGGCTTCCGATTTGCCGAGAGGGTCGAATATGTCGTTTCTGTTCCGCTCGGCGGCTGTGGACAACGCGAACGGCGGTCGTCCACAGGCTCGGAGAGGGAGTTTTCCACAGGTCGGCGCCCCTGTGGTCAGTGCTTGCTCGCCTGGTGCTTGATCCGCCCGGTCAGCTCCGTGACCTGGTTGTAGATGGCGCGCCGCTCGGCCATCAGGGACCGGATCTTCCGGTCGGCGTGGATCACCGTGGTGTGGTCGCGGCCGCCGAACTGCTGCCCGATCTTGGGCAGGGACAGGTCGGTCAGCTCCCGGCACAGGTACATGGCGATCTGCCGGGCCGTCACCAGCATCCGCGACCGGGACGGGCCGCACAGGTCCTCGATCGTCGTACCGAAGTACTCCACCGTCTGCGCCATGATCATCGCCGCGGTGATCTCCGGCCCGGTGTCGTTCGGGATCAGGTCCTTCAGCACGATCTCGGCGAGCCGCATGTCCACCGACTGCCGGTTCAGGCTCGCGAACGCCGTGACCCGGATCAGTGCGCCCTCCAGCTCGCGGATGTTCGTCGCGATCTGCGAGGCGATGAACTCCAGGACGTCCGGCGGCGCGGCCAGCCCCTCCTGCCGGGCCTTCTTCTGCAGGATCGCGATCCGCGTCTCCAGCTCGGGCGGCTGGACGTCGGTCGTCAGCCCCCACTCGAACCGGTTGCGCAGCCGGTCCTCCAGCGTCACCAGCTCCTTGGGCGGGCGGTCGCTGGAGATCACGATCTGCTTGCTGGCGTTGTGGAGGGTGTTGAAGGTGTGGAAGAACTCCTCCTGCGTCTGTTCCTTGCCCTCAAGGAACTGGATGTCGTCGACGAGAAGGATGTCCACGTCCCGGTAGCGGCGGCGGAACCCGTCCGCCTTGCCGTCCCGGATCGAGTTGATGAAGTCGTTCGTGAACTCCTCGGAGCTCACGTACCGGACGCGCGCCCCGTTGAAGAGGCTCTGCGCGTAATGACCGATCGCGTGGAGAAGGTGCGTCTTGCCGAGACCCGAGTCGCCGTAGACGAACAGCGGGTTGTACGCCTTGGCCGGCTGCTCCGCCACCGCGACCGCCGCCGCGTGCGCGAACCGGTTCGAGGACCCGATGACGAACGTCTCGAACGTGTACTTCGGGTTGAGCCTCGCGTGCTCGGACGTCCCCGCGCCGCCGCCGGACCCGTGCGCCGCGCCGGACCCGTGTGCCGAACCACCGTGCGTCCCGCCCGAACCGCCGGACGTCCCGGGGCCCGGGACGGGCCCTGCCCCGGGGCCGCGTGCGTCGGTGGAGTCCTCGTCGCGGTACTGCTCTTCCCTGCGGTACTGGTCCGGGTACTGCTGCTCCGCGCCGGAGAACGGACCCTCCGAGCCCGGGAACGGGCTTCCCTCACCGCTCTGGAAAGGGCCTTCGCCGTGGCCGGTGTCGCCGCCGGGCTCGCGCTCCTGCGCCTCGCCGTGCCCGACGGGACGGAGCGGGCCGAGCGTCCGGTCGTTCAGGTGCGAGGGCGCGGGCGGGTGCGGCGGACGTCCGGGCTGTTCGCCACCGAACCCCTCCGAGCCGCCGTACTCGGGTCCGTACCCCTCGGGACCCCCGAACCCGGAGTTCTCCGATTTTCCGTACCCGTCGTTCCCGTAACCCTCGTTCCCATATCCCTCGCCGCCGTACTCGCCGGTTCCGGGAGGGCGCGCGCGGTATCCCTGGCGGCCGTCGAACGGGCCGGGACGCGACGAGCCGAACGGGGGCTGCCGGGGCGCCGACGGGTAGCCGCCCGAGTGCTCGCCCTCGCGCTGCGGCCATCCACGGTCGTCCTCCCCCTGTGGATAACCGCCGGGGCTGTGGGTAACTCCGGGCTGCTGCCGGTACCCCTGGTCGCCGTAGGGCGGCTCTTGACCGCGGCGGTCAGGGAACGGGGACTCCGGGTACTGCTGCTCGCCGAAAGGACGCTCCCCTTCGTGGGGGCGTTCGCCATAAGAAGAAGGTGCGGGCTCGTGGGAGCCGAGGCCGGGGATCGGCGCGGACAGGGGCTCCGCACCCGGGCGGGGACCGCCGCCGGGGCCGGGCACCGACGGGCCGGGCGGTTCCGGCTGGACCGTCACCGCGACCCGGATCTCGCGGCCCAGCTCGTTGGAAAGGGCCTGCGTGATCAGGCTGCGCAGGCGCGTCTCCAGGGCGTCCTTGGCGAACTCGTTCGGTGCCGCGAGGAGGGCCGTGCCCTCCACGAGGGCCAGCGGGCGGACCATCGGCAGCCATGCGCGGTAACTCGGAGACAGATCGCTCTCGGCCAGTGCGGTGAGGGTTCGGGCCCAGACCGATCCGAGATCCTGACCGTCCATGCGCAAGGTCCCCTCCCCCACATCTCCGTCGAACGGAGTACCTGACTGCCCGGCTCTTCCACGGGTCGCGCGCCGTCTCGAAGGGCACCTCCGCGATGCGGGAGCCCTACTCTCTCACGAGTTGTCCACAGAGTTTTCCACATGCTGTGCATAGTGGCGCGGCGCCTGTGTATAACTCAGGCGCGCTCTGGAACGAACGGTCACGAGGTGCCCGGCGCGCATGCGGCACGGCCGGTACGGGAAAGGTTCAGGTACGGGAGGAATCAAGGCGTGTGATGCCGACGACAGATCACCGAAGGGGTGTCGGCTCGCCCGGAAGACCTTAGCCGCTGCCCGCCGCACCCGCAACAGAAGCCGACGGACGGCCCCCGCCCCGCCCCTCGCGCCGGCGTCGGCCTGTGGATAACTCTGGGGACGGCGGTGATCCGTTTGACCGGGTACTTGGTGAACCCGTAATGTGCTGAGGTCGAGACGCATCGACGGAGATGCCGCGTGCCCGCCGACCGTCCCACTGGGAAGAACGGGTGGGCCCCCGCTGCGGGGGACCAGACGCGGCCCGAGATGCGAGCCTTCGAGCCTTTTAACGAGCCGACCGCAGCACTGGAGCCTCAAGTGAGCAAGCGTACTTTCCAGCCGAACAACCGTCGTCGCCACAAGAAGCACGGCTTCCGGCTGCGGATGCGCACGCGTGCCGGGCGCGCCATCCTCGCCGAGCGCCGCCGCAAGGGCCGCGCCCGGGTCGCGGTCTGAGCCCTCCCCACCGTGCTGCCGTCCGGACACCGGATGCGGCGGCGGGACGACTTCACCTTGGCCGTCCGGCGCGGTCGCCGCGCCGGACGGCCGACTGTCGTTGCACACCTGCTCCGCCGGGACGAGACGACCCCGCCGCTCGTGGGCTTCATCGTGTCGCGGGCCGTCGGGAACGCCGTCGTCCGCAATTCGGTGCGGCGCCGGCTCCGTCACCTGATGCGGGGACACCTCGAACGGGTGCCAGCGGGTAGCCTGCTCGTAGTACGCGCCAACCCCCGGTCGGGGACGGCGCGTCCTGACGAACTGGCCGCGGATCTGGAGTCGGCGCTCGACCGGCTGCTGCGGCCCGCGTCCAAGGGGCGGAGATGAGGAGTCGGCGGCGGGAACCGAACCCCGCGCAGCACCCGGACGGGCCGCCAGGCCCGGTCGCCGCGGTGCTGATCCTTCTCGTCCGCGCCTACCGCCGCTTCTTGAGTCCCCTGCTCGGGCAGCAGTGCCGCTTCCATCCCAGCTGCAGCGCGTACGGCCTGGAGGCGCTCCAGGTGCACGGTGCGCCGCGCGGCACGTGGCTGACGGCCCGCCGGATCGGTCGGTGCCACCCCTTCAACCCAGGGGGGTACGACCCGGTGCCCCCGAAGAAGGCGCCGACGGCGGCTTCTTCGACCTCCGGCCGCGAGGAGAGCGGCCCCGCCCTAGCAGAGCCCAAGGAGCTGCCCGGTGCTTGATTGGCTGTACGAGATCGTCTCTCAGCTCATCGTGTGGATTCACACGGGGCTGAGCACCTTCCTGCCGAAGGACAGTGGATGGGCCTGGGGCGGGTCCATCATCCTTCTGACCGTCCTGCTGCGGCTCGTCATGGTCCCGCTCTTCGTGAAGCAGATCCACGCTTCGCGCAAGATGCAGGAGCTGGCGCCCAAGGTGCAGGCGCTGCGCAAGAAGTACAAGAACGACAAGCAGCGCCTCAACCAGGAGGTCATGAAGCTCTACCAGGAGAACGGCGCCAACCCGCTGTCGGGTTGCCTCCCTCTCGTGGTGCAGATGCCGGTCTTCATCGGCCTCTTCCAAACGCTCCAGCGCATCTCGGACGCCGGGGACAACGAGGGCGTCTTCGCGATGTCCGCCGACCTGGTCGAGAGCGCCCAGCAGGCCAGCATCTTCGGCGCCCACATCCCCGACACGTTCCTCAACGCCTGGGGCGAGGACCCCAAGGTCTGGACGGCGATCATCATCACCGGCATCGCCGTGGTGATCAGCTCCTGCACGACGTTCTTCACGATGCGCGCCAGCATGAAGCGGCAGCCCATCACCGACGATGCCAACCCGATGATGCAGGCGCAGAAGATGATGGTCTTCCTCGCGCCGCTGTTCGGTCTGGTCGGTCTCGGGTTCCCCCTGGGCGTGCTCATGTACTGGGTGACGTCCAACAGCTGGACGCTCGCGCAGCAGCACTACATCTACAAGAAGTACCCGCCGCTGAACGCGACCGGCGACGACGCGAAGGGCGCACGAAGCCCGGGACGAAGACGGGCCCCAAGTCCGGGTCCGGCAAGTCCGGTGCGAAGCCCGGGACGAAGGGCGCCACGGCCACGGGCACGAAGAACGCCGCGAAGAACGGCAAGGCCGCTTCGGGCACCAAGCCCCGGCTGAAGAAGGGGCCCGCGGAGGAAGAGGCCCCCGAACCCGAGGTCAAGCAGAAGGTCGTGCGGAACCAGCCGACCCGCAAGCCGCGGAGCAAGCGCAGCGGCAGCCAGAAGCGCTAGTTTGAATCCCGAGCCCGTGCCGCAGAAGGAGACACCGTTGAGCCAGACCGACACCACCGAGGTAGACGTCCAGGCGCTCGAGCAGGAAGGCGAGATCGCCGCCGACTACATCGAGGGCCTGCTGGACATCGGTGACTACGACGGCGACATCGACATGGACGTCGAGGGCGAACGCGCGATCGTCGCCGTCGTCGGCGGCAACCTCGACGAGCTGGTCGGCAAGCGCGGCGAGGTCCTGGAGGCGCTCCAGGAGCTGACGCGGCTGGCCGTGCACCGCCAGACGGGCAACCGCACCCGGCTGATGCTCGACGTCGGCGGGTACCGGGAGCGGCGCCGCGCCGAGCTGACGAAGATGGGCACGGACGTCGCGAACGACGTGAAGCAGAGCGGGGAGGCCAAGCCGCTCGCCCCGATGACGCCGTTCGAGCGGAAGATCGTGCACGACGCGGTGGCGGCGGCGGGCCTGCGGAGCGAGTCCGAGGGCGAGGAGCCCGGCCGCTACGTGGTCGTCCACCCCTCCTGAGAACGTACGGGAACGGCCCCGGCGACTTCGGTCGCCGGGGCGTTCCGCGTTCCGTGGGCCGCGCCCTCGCGGGCGTCCGGACCGTCGCCGGACGTTGGAGGAGGGGCCCCGCGCCCCGACCAAGCACGCGGGGCCCCTCCGGACTCGGTGTGCACCGCCGCCCGCGGCACACCGAGTGGTTCAGGGGCGGTGCGGGTTCTGCGCCTGCCGCCGGTCCCGCGTGAACGACGGGTCCTGGGCGGCGGCGGGGTCCTGAGCGGTGGCCGGGTCCTGTGCGGCGGCCGGGTCCTGCGCCTGCGGGCCGTGGGCGGCGACGCCGTGGTCCGCGGGATGCTCGACGACGCGCTCGACCCGTTCGGCGGGACGCCCGGCCGGCGGCGGGTCCTCGATGATGTGCTCCTCCCGGACGATCGTGCCCGGTTCGTCCCCGTAGGCGGGGTCGGTGCCGGCGACCCGGCCCGCCGCACGCCGCGGCCGCGTGTACCTGAGGGTGAACGCCATGCTGATCAGCCCGACGAGGATGAGGATCCAGCCGACCATCTGAATGTTGACGCCGCTGAGGTCGATGCGGAGGGCGAACGCCAGGATGGCGCCGATCGCGACGAACGCGAGACTGACTCCGATTCCCATACCGGAGCTCCTTCCAGGGGGTGGTCGGGGGCGACACATGTGCCTCTACCCGCGGCCTCCCGGATATGCGGAGGGGTGATGTGGTTCTTGCCATACGGACAGGGTCCGGTGCGCTTGCGCACCAGAACGTTTCATGCGTACGCAGTCACACGGTTTTGTGGAACGATTCGGATGGTGGGGATTGCACGTGAGGTTTTCGGTGATGCGCTGCCCGTCGCGGAGCGCTATGCGGCGTTCCTGTCGGACGCCGGAGTCGAGCGCGGCCTGATCGGGCCGCGGGAGGTCGACCGTCTCTGGGAACGCCACCTGATCAATTGCGCGGTGGTGTCCGAGGCGGTTCCCGAGGGCGCTCACGTCGTCGACATCGGTTCGGGTGCCGGACTGCCGGGCGTCGTCCTGGCGATCGTCCGGCCCGACTTGAGGATCACCCTCCTCGAACCGCTGCTGCGCCGCACCACGTTCCTGAACGAGTGCGTCGAGATGCTCGGCCTGGACAACGTCGAGGTCCGCCGCGGGCGGGCCGAAGACGTCGTGGACGACTACGCGGTGGACGTCGCGACGGCACGGGCCGTCGCACCGCTGGAGCGGCTCGCGACGTGGGCGCTGCCGCTGCTGCGTCCGGGCGGCGAACTCCTCGCCCTCAAGGGCGAGCGGGCGGCGGTCGAACTCGACGAGGCGAAGCCCGTACTGGAGCGATTCGGGGTGGCCACCACCGAACTGCTTCAGGTGGGGCGCGGTAGGGTCGAGCCGCCGACAACGCTCGTCCGCGTGGTCGCCGGCCGAGGAGGGGTTGTCGGGCGACAACAACGCGCGCCCCGGCGTGCCAAAAGGTCGAGGAAGAGGTCTTCATGAGCATGGGACCGGGACTGGGCCGGCCTGACCGCGCCGAGGAATCCGCCGACGAATCCCCCGCCGACCAGCCGTCCGCCACCACGCCGTCCGGGCACGCGCTGTGGGGCAATACGACATCCGGTACCGCGGAGAACGTCGGATATGTCCCGACGAACTCCGGCGCCCAGGCGCCGGGGCAGCGGAACGGACCATCTCAGGGGGAGTCAGAACTCGTGCGAGAGGCGCTCAAGGACGCCAATGTTTCACGTGAAACTACCGGCACCGCGCTGAAGACGCGGCCGATCGACAAGGAATGGCCCCGGCCCGACCGGTGCCGGGTCATCACCATCGCGAACCAGAAGGGCGGCGTCGGCAAGACCACCAGTTCGGTGAACATCGCCGCGTCGCTCGCCATGCACGGCGCCCAGGTGCTCGTGGTCGACCTCGACCCGCAGGGCAACGCCTCGACCGCCCTCGGCATCGACCACCACGCCGAGATCCCGTCGATCTACGACGTGCTGATCGAGGACGCGGCGCTCGACGACATCGTCGTCCCGGCACCGGAGATCCCGAACCTGCACTGCGCCCCGGCGACCCTGAACCTCGCCGGCGCCGAGATCGAACTCGTCTCCAAGGTCGCCCGGGAATCCCGGTTGCGTCGCGCGCTGGAGTCCTACGACACCGACAAGTTCGACTATGTCCTGATCGACTGCCCGCCGTCGCTCGGCCTTCTCACCGTCAACGCCCTCGTCGGCGGCGACGAGTTGCTGATCCCGATCCAGTGCGAGTACTACGCGCTGGAGGGCCTCGGGCAGCTCATCCGGACCGTCGATCTCGTCAAGGCGCACCTCAACCAGAAACTGAAGGTGTCGACGATCCTGCTCACCATGTACGACGCCCGCACGCGCCTCGCCGCGCAGGTGGCCGAGGACGTCCGCAACCACTTCGGCGACGTCGTCCTCAACACGGTCATCCCCCGGAGCGTCCGCGTCTCCGAGGCGCCCAGCTACGGGCAGTCCGTCATGACCTACGACCCCGGCTCCAGCGGCGCGCTCGCCTACAGCGAGGCCGCCTCGGAGATGGCGCACACGGGAGCGGCGAAGTGAGCCGACCACGTCCCGGTCTCGGTAAGGGCCTGGGCGCCCTGATCCCGACCGCCCCGCCGCCGCCCGCCGAACCGGTCGTCCCCAACGGCACCGGCAGGGAGGCCGCGGCCCCCGACGGCGTCCCGGAGACGACGCCGGTCGACGGCGCGTTCTTCGCCGAACTCCCGACCGAGAAGATCACGGTCAACCCGCGCCAGCCGCGCCGGCATTTCGACGAGGACGCCCTGCAGGAACTCGCCGACTCGATCACGATCGTCGGTCTCCTCCAGCCGATCGTCGTCCGGCGGAAGGCGACGGAGAAGTACCACGAGGCCACCGGCGTCACCGAGAAGTTCGACTACGAACTCATCATGGGCGAGCGCCGCTGGCGCGCGTCCCAGAAGGCCGGTGTGGACGTCATCCCCGCGATCGTCCGCGACACCGACGACACCGACCTTCTCCGTGACGCGCTCATGGAGAACCTCCACCGGCAGCAGCTCAACCCGCTGGAGGAGGCGGCCGCCTACCAGCAGCTCCTGGACGACTTCGGCGCCACCCACGAGGAGCTCGCCGGACGCATCGGCCGTTCGCGCCCGCACATCACCAACACGTTGCGGATCCTGAACCTCCCCGCGAAGGTCCAGAATCGCGTGGCGGCGGGCCTGCTGTCCGCCGGTCACGCCCGGCTGCTCCTCCGGCTGGACACCCCCGAGAAGCAGGAGCGCATGGCGGCACGGGTCATCGCGGAGGGGATCTCGGTCCACAGCCTCGATGAACTGATCAAACTGCAGGAGGTCGACGACGGGGAACCGGCCCGTCGTCCCCGCGGCAAGAAGCCCGTCGCCCCCGGACTCCAGGATCTCGCCGACCGGCTCTCCGACCGCTACGAGACCCGCGTTCGAGTCGACATGGGCAAGAGCAAGGGGAAGATCGTCGTCGAGTTCGCCACCCTTGAGGACCTGGACCGCATCATCAAGTCCATGGCCCCGGACGGCGAGGACGACGACCCGCGGTTCCCCTGACCCGCCCGAGCGCCGAGGCCCATGCGGCCTCGGCGCTGTTTCACGTGAAACAACGACGCTCCCCCACGCCTTCTCCCTCTCGCCTCCGCACCCCTTCGGTCTCGGTGCTCCGGACGGCCGCACATGTTTCACGTGAAACCGAACCTCGCCGAGGCCCTCCTGCGACGGTTCCACCCGAGACCGAACGCGGTCGAGCGACACCCGATCCTCGGTGACGCCGGGTGGATAGGGTTTCCGGATGCCCTCCTTGAATCTGCGCCACGCCGTCCGGGGGATCATCCTCGACGAGGACGACCGCATCCTGCTGTGCAGTTTCGCGCCGTGGGAACCGGCGGCCCCGGTCGTCTGGGCGACGCCCGGTGGCGGCATCGAACCCGGCGAGACTCTCTACGTCGCGCTGCGCCGGGAGTTGAGGGAAGAAGTGGGGCTGGAGCTCGACACCGACCCGCCGCACGTGTGGCACCGCCGAGTGGTCGCCCCCGGCCACGCCCCGGGCTTCGACGGTTCGGTGAACGACTACTTCCTCATCCGCACGGCCGCGTTCCAACCTCGGGGCGCGTTCTCGGACGAGGAACTCGCCGCCGAGAGCATCAGCGGCTTCCGCTGGTGGGCTCCGCAGGAGATCGCCGAGTACCGCGGTCCCGACCTGTTCGCGCCCCGCGATCTCGGCTCCGCGCTGGCGACGCTGCTCGCTGACGGCGTCCCGGAAAGCCCAATACAACTCGGTCTGTGACCGTGTCCGGCCCATGTTTCACGTGAAACATGGGCCGAACGGCGCACGGGCGCCGGACGGTTTCACGTGAAACGTCCGGTGTCAGGGGAGACGGGCCAGGAGGAGGTCCTGGCAGAGGGAACCGAGATCCAGTCCGGCGGCGGAGACGGCGCGGGGGAGGAGGCTGGTCTCGGTCATGCCGGGAGCGACGTCCACTTCGAGGAAATGGACGTCGCCGTGTTCGTCGACGATGAGGTCGGTGCGGGAGATGTCGCGCAGGCCGAGCGCGCGGTGGGCGGTGACGGCGGCGGCGGTGGCCCGCTCGGTCACTTCGGGGGCGAGACGGGCCGGGGTGATGAACTCCGTCTCGCCGGCGTCGTAGCGGGCGGTGTAGTCGTACCGGCCGCCGGGGGCGACGATCTCGACGGGCGGGAGCGCCGCCGGGACGCCGTCCTTCTCGATGACGCTGACGGCGATCTCCGTCCCGCCGACGTACCGCTCGACGAGCGCGGCGTCGCCGTAGGCGAAGCAGCCGACCATGGCGGCGGAGAGACCGGACGCCTCGCGCACGACCGACGCGCCGAGTGCGGCGCCGCCCCGCGTGGGCTTCACGAAGAGCGGGAGCCCGAGGCGGTGCACGATCCGATCGAGGAGCGACGCCGCGCCGAGGTCGTGGAAGACCTCCTTCGGGAGCGCGACGGAGTCGGGGGTGTTCAGTCCGGCGCGGCGGACGACGGACTTCGCGGTGGGCTTGTCCCACGCGACGCGGCAGGCGTCCGGGCGCGCGCCGACGTACCGGACGTCGAGGAGTTCGAGGACGTCGCGGATCGAGCCGTCCTCCCCCGCCGCTCCGTGGAGGACGGGGAAGACGGCGTCGGGCGGGTCGGCGAGGAGCGAATCGAGGAGGGTGGCGTCCACGTCGCGCATCTCGACGGGGACGCCACGCCCCCGGAGGGCCTCGGTGACGCGGCGGCCGGAGCGCAGCGAGATCTCGCGCTCGTAGGAGAGCCCTCCGGCGAGGACGACGACGTGACCGAGTTCCACAGGTGTCCTTCTCAGACGTGCCTTTAGACGATGCCCGGCCCCGGCGTGTGGACGCCGGTACCGGTGGCGGCGGTTTCTCCGAAAGTGTCCCGCATCCGGAGTTCCTGTTCGATCACCCCGGCGAGGCGGCGGACGCCCTCGCGGATGCGGGCGGGTTCGGGGAAGCAGTACGAGAGACGCATGTGGCGCTGCCCGCTCCCGTCGGCGTAGAAACCCGTGCCGGGGACGTACGCGACGCGTTCGGCGATGGCGCGCGGGGACATCGCCTTGGAGTCGAGGCCCTCGGGGAGGGTGAGCCAGACGAAGAAGCCGCCCTCGGGACGGGTCCACGTGCAACCGTCGGGCATCTGCTGGGCGAGGGCGTCGAGCATCGCGTCGCGGCGCTCGCGGTAGAGCTCGCGGAAGTCCTTGATCTGCTCGCGCCACGGCTGGGTCGAGAGGTACTCGCGGACGGCGAGCTGGGAGAAGTTCGACGGGCACAGGATCGCGGACTCGGCGGCGAGGACGAGTTTGGCGCGGACGGCATGGGGTGCGAGCACCCAGCCGACGCGGAGACCGGACGCGATCGTCTTGGAGAACGAACCGAGGTAGATCACGCGGTCGTCGTCGGCGCGGAGGGCGCGGACGGGTTCGCCGTCGTAGCGGAGGAGCCCGTAGGGGTTGTCCTCGACGATCAGCACGTCGTATTCGGTGCAGATCTCCAGGATCTGGGCGCGGCGCGCGGTGGTGAGGGTGACGCCCGCCGGGTTCTGGAACGTCGGGACGGTGTAGAGGAACTTGACGCGGCGACCCTCGCGGCGGAGCCGGTCGAGGGTCTCGCGGAGCGCGACGGGTTCGAGGCCGCCGTCGTCCATCGAGACGTGCACGACGTCGGCCTGATAGGACGCGAAGGTGCCGAGCGCGCCGACGTAGGAGGGGGCTTCGGCGAGGACGACGTCGCCGGGATCGACGAAGATCTTCGTGATGAGGTCGAGGGCCTGCTGGGCGCCGACGGTGACGACGACGTCGTCGGCGGAACCGTGCACGCCTTCGAGCGACATGACTTCGCAGATGTGTTCGCGGAGCAGTTCGTCGCCCTGCGCGGAGCCGTACTGGAGGGCGTCGGCGCCCTTGCCCGCGACGAGGTCGCCGATCATGCCGCCGACGACGTCGAGGGGGAGCGCGGACACGTAGGGGGCGCCGCCCGCGAGGGAGACGATCTCTGGACGGGCGACCATGGCGAACAGCGCGCGGATCTCGGAGGGGACCATGCCGGCGGCGCGCGCGGCGTAACGGTCGGTGTAGGGGTCCGTGCGCGAGTGCTGTTCCACGTGGTCCTCCCGTGGTGTTGCTGGCTTGCAGGCGAACTTACGGCATCGGCCACGATCGCGCGCGGAACCCCCCGGGGAGGTGGCGCGGCGCATGATCGTGGGTAGTTCTCTCTCCGATACGATGCCCGAGGACCTCGGAAGGTTGTCCGGGGACGCGGATCGCAGGCTGGGGGGTGCCGTCCCGCATGTCGCGTCGTCTCGTCAATATCACGCTGGACAATCTGGACGATCTGCCGTTGCGTTGCCGGGGATGCGTGTTCTGGGAGCTGGATCCGGTGACCCGCGAGCGGGCGCAGCAGAGCGGCGGCGCGGGCCTGGAGAAGGAGGCGTGGGTCTCCTCGACGCTCCTGGAATGGGGCAGCTGCGGCAAGATCGCGTACGTGGACGACGTCCCGGCGGGGTTCGTCCTGTACGCGCCGCCGTTGTACGTGCCGCGGTCGGTGGCGTTCCCGACGAGTCCGGTGAGCGCGGACGCGGTGCTGCTGATGACCGCGCACATCCTGCCGGAGTTCGCGGGCGGCGGGCTCGGCCGGATGCTGGTCCAGGGCATCGCGAAGGACCTGACGCGCCGGGCGGTGAAGGCGATCGAGGCGTTCGGCGATCTGAAGGGCGAGGACGGCGGGTGCATGGTCCCGGCCGACTATCTGCTGTCGGTGGGGTTCAAGACGGTCCGGCCGCATCACCGGTACCCGCGGCTGCGGCTGGAGTTGAAGTCGGCCCTGTCGTGGCGTGAGGACGTCGAGGTGGCCTTGGAACGGCTGCTGGGCTCCATGGGGCCGGAGGGCGTACTTCGTCCCGTTTAGCGGCATCTGAGGGCCGCACAGGACGCCGGACGGCGACGGCCGCGCGCTCGCGGCCGGCGCGTCCCGTCTACTCGGCCGGCGCGCCGATCAGCGGCGGCCTGGTCCCGGCGAGGAGCCCGGTCCGGACGGCCGCGTCGAGCGCCGCCTTCGTCCGTGCGGCGTCGGAGCCGACGTCCGGGTCGAGGACGCCGAGCATGGTGGTCACGTCGGCGGGCCGGAGGGTGTTCTCGTGGGCCTTGGCGAGGACGTCGGCGACGGCCCGCCGCGCGTTCACCTCGTCGTCGAGCCGCTTGTCGAGCAGCACCCAGTCGGTCGTCTCGACGTCGCCGGCGACGTGTTCGAGCGGGGCGCCGAGCCCGTCGTCCTCCAGATCGTCGGGGTAGTCGACCCGGTGCCAGGCGCCGTCGGCGTGCCAGTAGACGAACCCGAGCGCGTCGCGTTCCATGTCCTCGCGGAGCCGCTTCCAGCTCAGCCGGTCGGGGAGCCCGTCGAGGAGCGGCACCGGCTCGTCCATGAGACGGGTCCGGCTGCGGTCGGCGTCCCGGCCGCTGAAGACGGCCTCGCCGTCCGGGGCGAGGGTGAGTTTCCACCAGTAGGAGCCGCCGCCGATATCGGCGGTGATGCCGTCGTCGTCGACGCTCAACCCGGACGGACTCGCCGGTTCGGCGGCGCCGCACACGGCCATCACGGCCGCGCGCGTCCACAGGAGCCGCGGGTCGTCCAGGTCTTCGGGCTGTCCCGGCCGGGTCAATGTGAGATACCTCCACAGGGTCGGAAGGGGGATTTCCCGAGGTCCGGCGCGCTGTGCCGGTTTCCCGGGAAACGAATCGGTCGCCGACCCTACCGCCGGAGCGGTGGGATCGGCGACCGGTTCATCGCCCTGTGGACGGACGGACGCGCGGCGCGTCGGCTCCGCGCGTCGCGGTACTCGCCGCGGTGCGGCGTCGTCAGGACTTGGCGCCGATGAACTCCGACAGGTCGCGCAGCAGCGCGGCCTTCGGCTTGGCGCCCATGATCTGCTTGACGACCTCGCCGCCCTGGTAGACGTTCATCGTCGGGATCCGCAGGACGCCGTACTCCGCCGGAACCTGCGGGTTCTCGTCGATGTTCAGCTTGACGATCTCGATGCTGTCGCCGTGCTCGGCGGCGATCTCTTCGAGGATGGGCGCGACCATCCGGCACGGGCCGCACCATTCCGCCCAGAAGTCGACCAGGACGGGCTTGTCGCTCTTGAGGACCTCGGTCGCGAAGTCGGCGTCGGTCACGTTCTTCATGGTGTCTCCTTCATGGTCGCGGGACGGGCGGGACGAGCGAGCGTCCCGCCCGGGTTCGTGCATGCGGCGGCCCGCGTCGCCGCCCGCGCGCCGTCGGCGGGTCAGGCCTGCTGGACGGCTTCCGCCGCTTCGCGGTCCTGGAGCCAGTGCTCGGCGTCGATCGCGGCCGAGCAGCCGGTGCCCGCGGCGGTGATGGCCTGACGGTAGACGTGGTCGACCACGTCGCCGCACGCGAACACGCCGGGGACCTTCGTCTTCGTGGTGGGCGCGTCGACGAGCAGGTAGCCGTCCGGGTCGGTCTCGAGCTGCCCGGCGAACAGTTCGCTGCGCGGGTCGTGCCCGATCGCGATGAACAGGCCGGTGATGTCGAGGCGGCTCTCCTCGCCGGTCTTGACGTCGCGGAGGGTCACGCCGTTCACCCGGTCCTCGCCGTGGATCGCCGTGACCTCGCTGTCCCACCGGAAACTGATCTTCTCGTTCGCGAACGCCCGCTCCTGCATGATCTTGGACGCGCGCAGCTCGCCCCGGCGGTGCACCACGGTGACCGTACGGGCGAACTTGGTGAGGAAGATCGCCTCCTCCATCGCGGTGTCGCCGCCGCCGACGACGGCGATGTCCTGCTCACGGAAGAAGAAGCCGTCGCACGTCGCGCACCAGGAGACGCCGCGGCCGGAGAGCCGCTGCTCGTCGGGCAGGCCCAGTTCGCGGTAGCCGGAGCCGGTCGCGACGATCACGGTGCGGGCGCGGTACTCGTCGTCGCCCACCTTGACGATCTTCGGGTCGGCGTTCAGGTCGACCTCGGTGACGTCGTCGGTGATGAGTTCGGCGCCGAACCGTTCGGCCTGCTTGCGCAGGTTGTCCATCAGGTCCGGTCCCATGATGCCGTCCGGGAACCCGGGGAAGTTCTCCACGTCGGTGGTGTTCATCAGCGCGCCGCCGGCGGTCACCGACCCCTCGAACACGAGCGGCTTCAGGTCGCCGCGGGCCGCGTAGACGGCGGCGGTGTAGCCCGCGGGGCCGGAGCCGATGATGATGACGTTACGGACGTCGCTCACTGTTCTGCCTCTCCTCGTTCACGGTCGGCGCCGCCCTGACCCGGCCCGCCAGTCGCGTCAACCGATCCTAGGCCGTCGTGATTCCCGCTGGGGCGTCCCCCACCGGCCGTAGGCTGTGGCCCATGGCACGCATTCTCCTACTCCACTCCATCTATGGTCTCCGACCGGCCGTGCACGCGCGGCGACCGGTTCCGCGCGGCCGGGCACGACGTCCACGTCCCCGACCTGTACGACGGGCGTGTCGCCGACACGCTGGAGGCCGGGCAGGAGATCAACGAGGAGATCGGACGGGACGAGCTGCTGCGGCGGGCGATCGCGGCGGCGGCGCCGCTGACGGAACCGGGCGGGCTCGTCTACGCGGGGTTCTCCCTCGGCGCCGCCGTCGCGCAGACGCTCGCGCTCGCCGACGCGACGGCGGGCGGGCTGCTGCTCATGCACGGTACGTCGGATCTGCCCGAGGACGCGTCGACCGAGATCCCGGTGCAGCTGCACGTCGCCGACCCGGACACGTTCGAACCCGTCGACTGGCTGAACGCCTGGTACCTGCAGATGCGCAGGGCGGGCGCCGACGTCGAGGTGTTCCGGTACCGGGGCGCCGGGCACCTGTTCACCGATCCCGACCTGCCCGACCACGACGCCGAGGCCGCCGAGCGGGCGTGGCCGATCGCGCTCGACTTCGTCGCGTCGCTCTGACCGGACGGGCGCGGCACGCGGAACGGAACCGGCCCCGGACGCATGCGTTGCGCATGCGTCCGGGGCCGGACCCGCGAAAAAGGTGGTTCAGTCGCCGATCTGCTTGATCAGGTGCTGGTTCCGGGCGGTGCACTCCGGGCCGACGACCCAGACTTTCCACGCGCCGTTCCCGGATCCGGCACCGGCACCGGCCCCGTCGCCGCGCAGCGCGATGACGGTGGCCTGCTCGCCCTCGAACTTCGCCTGGTCGACCAGGTCGCCGACCCGTCCCCCGGTCGACGCCGTCGACGCAGTCGGCCAGCCGGTCGCCCGGCGGCGTGTCCGGCAGCCTCGCGGTGCGACCGGCGATGTCGTCGATCTGCGCGGTCAGCGTGTCGGCGCGGTAGCCGGTGCCGCTGTGCACGACGGAGAACGCCGGGGCACCCTTGACCTGCGGCCGCGACGCCCCGGCCGGCGGTGCGCCGCCGTGCGCGGACGACTCGCCGGACTCACTCGACGCGTCGGCCGGGTCCTGGGCGGGCGCCGCCGCCCGACCGTCGCCGCCGCTCATCTCGTCCAGGGTGATGCCGCCGACCAACCCGGCGCCACCGAGCACGACGACCGTCGCGGCCGCCGCCGACAGGATCCGCCAATGCCGCCTCCCACGTCGCTGCTCCAGACTCACCACGGTGGCGTTGTTGAGCGATTCTTCCGCTAGTGCGGTGTCGATGCGCTCGGCCAGCTCGGCGGGCATGGACGGGACGGGTGCCTCCGCCAGGATCCGGGAGACGTCCGCAAGGTCGGCGGATCGGTCCCGGCAATCGGCGCAGGTTTCCAGGTGTGCGTTGACGGAGGCGGCTTGATCGTCTTCGAGCAGTCCCTCGGCCAGGTCGGCCAGAGCCTCGTAGTCCACATGTGCGGGGTTCACTTGGGCATGCCACCTCCTTCCACACCTCCGACGTTTTTCGAGTCGTGTCGGTTCCTGTGGTGCCGAAGGAGCGGCACGAGCCTGGCCCGGCCCCGGGCGCAGCGGCTCTTGATCGTCCCGGCCGGGACTTCCAGGACGCGCGCCGCGTCGTCGACCGAGTAGCCCATCATGTCGACCAGGACGAGCGCCGCCCGCTGCTCGAACGGCAGTTCGAGCAGCGCGGTGCGGACGTCCAGCGAGACGCCGTGCGCGTCGGTCGGGTCGGGCATCTTCGGCGCGACGGAGTCGAACGTGGCGTCGTCGCCCATCGGTGTGGCGGGCCGGACGGACTTGCGGCGGATCCGGTCGAGGCACGCGTTCACGACGATCCGGTGCAGCCAGGTGGTGACGGCGGCGTCGCCGCGGAACCGCCCGGCGGCGCGGAACGCCGACAGGCACGCGTCCTGCAGGGCGTCCGCGGCCTCCTCGGGGTCGCCGACGGTGCGCAGCGCCACCGCCCACATCCGGTCGCGGTGCCGCTGCACCAGCACGGAGAACGCGTGCGGATCCCCCTGCGCGTGCCGTGCCAGCAGCTCCTTGTCGGGAACTTCGTCGACGGGACGCATGCTCACCGACGCCATGAGCGACCGCCTTCTCGTCCGCGACCGGCCGCGCCTGCTGGGGAAGACACCACGGAATCCTGGGGGGAGGGGGACATTCTGCTCAGAGGCACGATACAGACAACCGCGACTTCCCGTCACAGGTCAGAGAGTCCGCCGGGGCGGAGATCGTCAACGTTCGGTGGCGGCGGACGGGATCAATTTCCGTAGACGGTGATTTCGCCGAGCTTGCCCTTGTACGTAGTGGGCAGCTGAGTGAACCAGGCCAGCACGTACTGGCCACTGGCCTGCGGGTTCGCGGTGAACGTCAGCTCACCGTCGTTGCACGACTGCTGCCCGATCGGCTTCATCGCGTCCGGCGTCCGGCTGTCCCCCACCTTCACCTGGAGGGTGCCGCCGTTCACCGGGCAGGCGACCTTGACGCTGGAGACGCTGACGGACTTCCCCATGTCCAGGGACGCGCCGAGGCCGTCGGTGCGCTTGCCGAAGTCGGCGCCCGCGTACGTCTGCGTCTCCCAGTCGCCGGACGGGCTGCCGTCCATCAGCGACGGAAGGTTCTTGCGGATCGACGGGTCGGGGTGGTTGCCGCGCGGTTTCTCGGCGAACTCGATGCCCGCCGGGGTCAGCGCGCTCGGGGACGGCGCCGGGCTGTTGGACTGCTGCGCCGGATCGGTGACGCCGCCGGTCACGCCGCCGCCTCCGCCGCCGTCGCCGTTGCTCGTCAGCGCCCACGCGCCGACGCCCACGATCACGGTGAGCGCGGCGGCGGCGATGCCCATGAGGGCGCGGTTGGGGCCGGACTTGCGCGCGCCGCCGCCCGCGCCCGTCCGGTGCCCGGACGGTGCGTGCCGCGCGGGCCGCGTCGGCTGCGAAGACGTCG
>NZ_MKJY01000165.1 GCF_001942465.1 Actinomadura sp. CNU-125 | reverse complement strand
CTCCCGGACGGCCCGTTCACCGCGGGCGTTCGGCGACCTGCTGAGCCGGGCCCGGGCCCGCGCCCGGCGGCGTCCGGCGGATCGGCGGCGCCCTGCCCCGCGTGCCGTGGCTGCGGACGTCGAGCACCTCGTCACGCTCGTCCGGACGCCGGACGGTCCCGCGGTCGCGATCGTGCCGGCCTCGGCGCCGGGCTGCACCCGGCCGACGCCCGGACCCGGCCGGTGGGCACGACCCCGGTCGCGGTCCTCGATGCCGCCGAGCCCGCACGGATGCATCCGCTGCCGGCGGGGGAGTGGGACCGCGAGGCCGAACTGCTCGGCGCGGCGGCCCGCTCGGTGCAGATGGCGGCCACGGCCCGTGAGGCGCTCGACGCGACGCTGCGGCATGTGAGGGAGCGGGAGCAGTTCGGCCGTCCCCTGGCACGCTTCCAGGTCGTGCAGCATCGCGTCGCGGCCATGGCGGCCGACGTCGTGACCATGGAGGTCGCGGCGGACGCGGCGGTCCTGGCGCTCTCGCGCCCCGACCCGGACCGCGAGCTCACGGTGGCCGCGGCCAAGGCGGAGACGTCCGCGCTCGCCCGGCCGGTCGCGGCCGCCGCGCACCAGCTGCACGGCGCGATCGGCTTCACGATGGAGCACCGGCTGGGCGCGTTCACCCGCCGCCTGTGGTCCTGGCGGGACGAGTACGGCAACGAGCTGTACTGGCACCGCCGGATCGCCGACCTGGTGGACGGGAACGGCGGCGACGTGTGGGGACTCGTCGCCGGGACCGGCCGGACGCGCGCGGAGACGAGGGCCCGTGTCGACGGCTGAGCCGACGTCCGGGACGTCCGCGGCCTGGGCCGTTCCGGAGCACCCGACCGGCATCCTGCACGGGCTGCGCGTCCTCGACCTCAGCCGGGTGCTCGCCGGGCCGTACTGCGCCCAGATGCTGTCCGACCACGGAGCGAGCGTCATCAAGGTCGAGGGACCGGCCGGCGACGAGACCCGCGGATGGGGGCCGCCCTTCCACCCGGACGGGACGAGCGCGTACTTCCACGGGCTCAACCGCAACAAGCGCAACATCGGGCTGGACCTGTCGGCCGAGGCGGGGCGGACGGTCCTCGCCCGTCTCATCGCCGAGCGACGTCGTCGTGGAGAACTTCAAGACCGGCACGATGGCGCGCTGGGGCCTCGGGTACGAGGAGACGCTCGCCGACCGCCATCCCGGGCTCGTCTACTGCCGGATCAGCGGGTTCGGCACCGACGGGCCCATGGGCGGGCTGCCCGGCTACGACGCCGTCCTGCAGGCGTACGGCGGGCTGATGAGCGTCAACGGGTACCCCGAGCGCGAGCCGCTGCGGGTCGGCGTGCCCATCGTCGACCACGTCACGGCGAACCTGGCCTTCAGCGGGATCCTGCTCGCGCTGCACGCGCGCCGCGACGACGGCCGCGGCCAGCTCGTCGACATCGCGCTGCTCGACGCCGTCGTCTCCATCCTGCATCCGCACGGGGCGAGCTGGGCCGCGGACGGGCGGGCGCCCCGGCGGACCGGCGGAGCCCACCCGATCGTGGCCCCGTACCAGGTGTTCCGCACCCGCTCGGGCGACTTCTTCATCAGCGCCGCCAACGACCGGCAGTTCAGGGCGCTGATGACCGTGCTCGGACGTCCCGAGGTCGCGGGCGGACCGCGGTTCGCCGACAACGCGGCGCGCATCACCCGCCTGGACGAACTGGTTCCGCTGCTGGAGGACCTGATCGGGGCCCGCGACGGCGGTGAACTGGCCCGGGAGCTCATCGCGGCCGGAGTCCCCGCCGGACCGGTCAACGACGTTGGCGAGGCGCTGCGGGCCGCCCAGGTGCTGCACCGCGGCCTGTTCATCGACACGGACGGCTATCGCGGCGTGGGCGTGCCCATCTCGTTCGGTCGTTCCCCGACCCGGAATCCCACCGCGCCCGTGGCCCGCGGGGCGGACACGGAGGCGATCCTCGCCGGGCTCGGTTACGGCCCGTCCGACATCGCCCGGCTCGGTGCGGAGGGCGCCATCGACGGCCGCTGACGGCCGGGCCGCGGTCCGCGGACCGCGGCCCCGCAAGCGCCGCCGGGCGAGGAGGCCCGGCGGCGCCGCGCCATGCCGCAGGTCACGGGCGTAATCGTCCTGAACAAAGCAGGATTCTGAATAGGGCAGATATTTCGGACCAAGTCTTGTAACCAAGATTGGATCCTGTCACGCTGAGACCCGCATCACAGCGGTGTCCACCGTCGACGGCCTTTCACGGCCCGTCCGGGGACGTGCCGAGGAAGGACCGAACATGAGCGCCGAAACGATGTCCCCCCGGCTGCTGGGGGCGGGACTCCTGACACTCGCCCTGCTGACCGCCGGCTGCGTGAGCGAGTCCGGGGCCGAGAAGCCCGAGTCCGGCGAGATCGCGGGCGACCTCGTCCGGGGCGGCGACGAGGGGGAGTGCACCCCGGACAAGGCGGGCGGCTCCGTCACCATCGCCGAACAGAACGAGTACGCCACCCTCGACCCCGCCGGCGGGTCGTTCAACTTCAACCCCGCCCAGCAGATCTACTCCAGTCTGATGCGCTGGAACCCGGGCGCCTCGGAACACGAGCCGCTGCTGGCCGAATCCCTGAGCGCGAACGACGACCGCACCGTCTGGACCCTCAAGCTGCGCGCGGCCACGAAGTTCGGCGACGGGACGCCGCTGGACGCCGACGCGGTCGTCGCCTCGATCGACCGGCACCGCGCCGAGGATTCGCTCTCGACCTGGGCGCAGCGCGCCCGCTCGATCTCCGACATGAAGGCCGTCGACGACCGCACCGTCGAGTTCGCCCTCGACGCCCCCTGGACCGAGTTCTCCTGGCTGCTCGGCACCGGCGTCGGCATGATCACCAACCCGAAGGTCGACGAGAAGGCCCTGGCCGCCGAGCCCCCGGCGGCCGCCGGGGCGGGCGCGTTCGTCTTCGACCACTGGACCCCCGGCAACGAACTGGTGGTCACCAAGAAGTCCGACTGGTGGAACGGGCCGGTCTGCCTCGACTTGATCCGGGTGATCGCCCAGGTCGACAGCAAGGCCCGCAAGGACACCTTCGACAAGGGCGAGGCCCAGGTCTTCCTGGGCACAGCGGACCTGGACGTCTCCCAGAAGCTCATCGACGAGGGCGCGAACCACGCCAAGTACCCGCTCCGGCTCGGCCTCACCCCCAACTTCGGCATCGGCGAGGACGCGAAGACGACCGACGGCGCGAACCGGACGATCCGGCGGGCGCTCCAGCTCGCCATCGACCCCGAGTTGATGACCGACCGGGTCACCGGCGGCGTCGGCGAACCGGTGACCACGCTCGTCGCCACCGGCAGCCCGCTCAACGACGGCCTGAAGGGCGTGCCCTACGACCGGGCGGAGGCCGAGCGGCTCGTCGACCGGGCCAAGGCGGACGGCTGGGACGGACGGCTCGCGGTGATGGCGCTCAACCAGCCCAACAACATCGCCATCGGCAACCAGGCGATCGCCCAGTGGGAGGCCATCGGCATCGAGGCCGAGCTGGAGACCGTCGAACTGTCCGAGTTCGTCAAGGCGTCCATGCTGGGCGGCGGCGGATTCGACGTCCTGGTGTCCGGCGGCGGCAACCACCCGCTGCCCGAGTGCGTCTCGTGCGACCTGGACCAGTACGCCACCGAGGGGGCCGGCAACCGCGTCGGCTACAGCAACCCGAAGATCGACGACCTGGCGAAGCGGCTGAACGCCGCCGCGCCCGACGAGCGTCCGGCGCTCCTCAAGGAAGTGCAGGCGGTCTGGAACGAGGACATCCCCCGCATCCTCTACGGCCAGCAGTACTACATGGTGGGCTGGACGCCCCGGCTGAAGGGCGCCAAGCCCGGACGGCTCCTCACCATCGACCTCTCCCGCGCCTGGCTGGACAAGTGACCGTCGCCGAGACGCGCCCGGCCGGGAAGTCCGCCCGCCCGGCCGGGCGGGGCCGCACCCGGCGCGCGAAGACGGCGCGCTACGTCCTCTCCCGGATCGTCCGGCTGCTGAGCATCATCGCGGGCGCACGTTCATCGGTTTCTTCCTCCTCAAGCTGACGCCGGGAGACCCGGTGGCCACCGCCCTCGGGCCGGAGGCCACCCCCGAGCAGGCCGAACGGCTCCGCGCGTCGCTGGGCCTCGACCGTCCCGTCTGGGAGCAGTACCTCGACTGGCTCCGCGGCGTCGTGACCGGGGACTTCGGGGACACGCTGGCCCAGCCGTCCCGGCCGGTGAGCGGCGAACTGGCCGCGCGAGGCTGCCGGTGACGCTCCAGCTGATCGGCCTGACGGTCGTGCTGAGCCTGGCCGTCGCGATCCCCCTCGCGGTGTGGTCGGCGCACCGCGCCGGCCGGATGTTCGACCGCGCCGTGTCGTCCGTCCTGTACGGCTTCGTGGCGATGCCGGGCTTCGTCGCCGCCCTGCTGCTGGTCATGCTCTTCGTCTTCCACGCCGACGCCGTGCGCATGGTCGGGCTCGCGCTCGCGTGCGCGGCGCTCGTCCTCACCCTGATCACCGTGTTCCGCGCCCGGCGCCGGGAGACGTCCCCGCTGCCCGCGCTCATCGGCGGCGGCGCGGCCGCCCTGGTCGGGGCCGCGGTGTTCGCGCTGCTGCCGGAGTTCCCGCGGCAGGGCTTCGTGCCCGTGAGCGACGGGCTCGGCGCCAACCTCACCCGCGTGGCGCTGCCGGTCCTCGCGCTGACCTTCGTCGACATCGCCGTCTTCACCCGGCTGCTGCGCGGCGACCTCATCGGCGAGCTGGCCAAGCCGCACGTGCTCGCCAGCCGCGCGAAGGGCATGTCCACCGCCCACGTCCTCGTCCGGGAGTCCCTGCGCCCGTCGATGTTCTCGCTGATCACCGTGGTCGGCCTGACCATCGGCCAGCTCATCGGCGGCACGATCATCGTCGAGCACGTCTTCCGGCTGCCGGGGGTGGGCTCGCTCCTGGTCACGAGCGTCCGCAACGGCGACTACCCCGTCGTCCAGGCGGCCGTCTTCGTCATCGCGGCCGTCTACGTGACGGTGAACTCCCTGATCGACATCGCCTACACGTACCTCGACCCTCGCGTGAGGCAGGTGAACCCCGAATGACCCTCCCACTGGCCGAGACCGGCGGCGCGCGGGTGCGGACGCCGTCCGGTGCCGGGCCCCTCGTGCTGCTGGGCGCGATCCTGGTCGGCACCGCCCTGTCCACCCCGATGCTGCTGCCGATGGTGCGGCTCCTGCTGGGCGTCCTCGGGCTCGTGTCCGCCTACGCCGGTGCGTCGCGTCTCCTGCGCGCGCGCTTCGGCCCGGACTTCGATCCCGGGGCGTGGCTCGCCGGAACCTGGCTCACCCTGATCGTCCTCGCCGCCGCGACGGCCGATCTGCTGCCGCTGCCCGAGTCGCTCGACCCGTCCAAGGCGCTGACCGAACCGACGTACGCGGCCCCCTCGGCCGCCCACCTGCTCGGCACCGACCAGTACGGATTGGACGTCCTCGGACAGATCGTCCACGGCGCCCGCGTCTCCCTCGTCGTCGGTCTCGGCGGCGTCCTCATCGGCGGGACGATCGGCACCCTCCTCGGGCTCACCGCGAGCTACCTGCGGGGCCGCGTCGACGGCGTCGTCGGCTGGGGCACCGACGTGCTGCTCAGCTTCCCGCCGCTGGTGCTCCTCATGGCGCTGGCCGCGGTGCTCGAACCCCGCACCCGCAACATCTGCCTCGCCCTCGGGATCCTCGTGATCCCGTCGTTCGTCCGCCTGTCCCGGGCCGCCGGGCTCAAGGTCGCCGGGCAGCCGTTCGTCCTGATGGCGCGGGCGATGGGCGCGACGCGCCGCCGGATTCTGTTCCGCGAGATCCTGCCGAACATCCTGCCGTCCGTGCTGTCGTACGCGCTGCTGGTCGTCGCGATCCTCATCGTGGCCGAGGCGTCCCTGTCGTTCCTCGGGCTCAGCATCCAGCGGCCCGCACCGACCTGGGGGAACATGATCGCCGAGGCCGAGGCGGAGTTCCAGACGCACCCGTTCCTGCTCGCGCCTGCCGTCCCGCTCTTCCTCACGGTCTACTCCATCAACCGCATCGGCGACTCCCTGCGCGCCGGCAAGGAGGGGGACTAGCCGATGACCGACGAGACCACCGACCTTCTCGTCGTCCGCGGCCTGCGGACGACGCTGCGCACCCCGCGCGGCCCCGTCACCGTCGTGGACGGGGCGGACCTGCGGATTCCGCGCGGATCCACCGTGGGCGTGGTGGGGGAGTCCGGCTCGGGCAAGAGCATGCTCGCCAGGTCGCTGATGAACCTGCTGCCCGCGGGCGCCGACGTCACCGCCGACGAACTCGCCTTCGACGGCCGGGACCTGGACCCCCGGCGCCCGCCCCACCGGCACTTCTGGGGCACCGAGATCTCGATGGTCTTCCAGGACCCGATGACCGCGCTCAACCCCGTCCGCACGGTCGGCGCCCAGATCCGCGACCCCCTGCGCGTCCACCGGCGCATGAACCGCCGGGACGCCCGCGCGCGGGCCGCCGAACTGCTCGCCCACGTCGGCATCCCCGCCCCGGACTCCCGGCTCGACCAGTACCCGCACGAACTGTCCGGCGGCATGCGCCAGCGTGCCATGATCGCCGTCGCGATCGCCTGCGAGCCCCGGCTGCTCATCGCAGACGAACCCACCACCGGTCTCGACGTCACCGTCCAGCGGCAGATCCTCGCCCTGCTCCGCCGGCTCAAGGAGGAGCACGGCATGGCGATGGTGCTCATCAGCCACGACATCGCCCTGCTCGCCGACGAGGTCGACGAGGTCAACGTCATGTACGCGGGCGAGGTCGTCGAGAACACCGGCGTCGCGCAAGTCCGCGACGCGGCCGTCCGGCACCGCTACACCGCCGCGCTGCTGCGCGCCCACCCCGACGTGGACGCGCCCGCCCGCACCCGCCTGGAGAGCATCCCCGGCGGCCCGCCGGACCCGCTCGCCATGCCCGCCGGATGCCGGTTCGCCCCCCGCTGCGAGCACCGCCGCGACGTCTGCGCGACCGAGCGCCGCGGCCGGTCCGCGACCCGCGGACCGGCGCCGCCCACGCCTGCCATTTCCCCGCCGTGCCGGCCGAGGAGCCCGTGTGAGAACGATCGATGAACCGGCCCGCGACCCCCTCCTGCGCGTCGACGGCCTCGTCGTCGAGTACGCGACGGGCAGCGGGACCGTCCACGCCCTGTCGGGCGCGACCTTCGACGTGGGCCGGGGCGAGACGCTCGGCATCGTGGGGGAGTCCGGCTCCGGCAAGTCGACGCTCCTGCGCGCGATGCTGCGGCTCACCCCGCACGGCGGCGGCTCGGTGCGGCACGGCGACACCGTGCTGACGACCTAGACGAGAAACGGATGCGCCCGCTGCGGCCGTCCCTGCAGATGATCATGCAGGACCCGATCGCCTCGCTCAACCCCCGGCGCCGCGTCCGCGACATCGTCGCCGAGGGCCTGCGCATGTGGCCCGACCGCGTGGTCACCTCGGTCGACGAGCAGGTCGCCGAAGGGCTCGGGGCCGTCGGCATGGACATCGGCACCGTCGGCGACCGGCGGCCCGGCTCGTTCTCCGGCGGCCAGTGCCAGCGCATCGCGATCGCCCGCGCGCTCGCCCTGCGGCCGGACGTCCTGTTCTGCGACGAGCCCGTGTCCGCGCTCGACGTCTCGGTGCAGGCGCGGGTGCTCAACCTGATCCGGGACGCCAAGGAGGCACTCGGGCTGACGGTCCTGTTCGTCTCCCACGACCTGGGCGTCGTCAAGAGCGTCAGCGACCGCGTGATGGTGATGTACCTGGGGCGCGTCTGCGAGATCGCACCCGTCGAGGCCGTCTACGACGCGCCCGCCCACCCCTACACGAACCTCCTGCTGTCGTCGGCGCCGGGCTCCCGCCGTCCCCCGGTGCCCGACCTCACCGGGGAGACGCCGTCCCCGCTCGACCCGCCGTCCGGATGCCGGTTCCGGACCCGCTGCCCGCTCGCCCGCGAACGCTGCGCCACCGAGACCCCGCCGCTCCGGGCACTGCCCGGCGGACGCAGCGTCGCCTGCCATTTCCCGCTCGACTCCGAAAACGAGGCGACACCGTGATCGAGACGTCCTTCGACCGGGGGACCGCCCGGCTGACCCTGAACAACCCGGGGCGCAAGAACGCCATCACCCAGGAGATGGCGTCCTCGATGCGGGCGTTCTGCGCCCGCGTCCACGCCGACGACGCGATCGGCGCCGTCATCGTGGACGCCGAGGGCGGCTACTTCTGCAGCGGCGCCGACACCCGGGACCTCGCGGCCTCGTCGTCCGACCCCGCCTCGCCGGAGGCGGTGGAGCGGACGTCGGCCGTCTACGACGCGTTCGTCGGCGTGGGAAGCCTGCCGGTGCCGACGATCTCCCTCGTGGCCGGCGGCGCGGTCGGCGCGGGCCTCAACCTCGCCCTGGCCACCGACCTCATGCTCGTCACGCCGGACGCGATCCTCGACAGCGGCTTCCTCGCCCGCGGCATCCACCCCGGCGGCGGCCACCTAGCGCTGCTCGGACGTGCGGTCGGCCACCGGCAGGCCGTCGCACTCGGCGTGCTCGGCGTCCCCCTCTCGGGCACCGAAGCCGTGCGCCGCGGACTCGCGTGGGCGGCCGTCGAACACGGCGACCTGCTCGACACGGCGACACGACTGGTAGAGAAGGCCGCGGCCGACCCCGCCCTCGCCCGCCGAGTCAAGAACAGCGCCGCCCTCGAACTCGGACCTCCCGCCGTCCCGTGGAGCGCGGCGGTCGAGATCGAGCGAGGCGTCCAGATGTGGTCGCTCGGCCGCAAGGGACACGACGGCTGGGCGCGCAAGCCGTCCGAGCACGGCGTCCGGGGCGGCGGATCGTGACCGGTGCCGGCCCGCTCGCGGGAGTGCGCGTGCTGGACTTCAGCACGACGTTCTCCGGCCCGTACTGCACGCTGCAACTCGCGGACCTCGGCGCCGACGTCATCAAGGTCGAGTCCCCGGACGGCGACATCACCCGGCGGCTCGGGACGTCCCGCTCGCCGGAGATGGCGAGCGTCCACGTCGCCGCCAACCGCAACAAGGCGAGCCTGTCGTTGGACCTCAAGAACGCGGGCTCCCGCGCGTTGGCGCGGTCGCTGATCGAACGGGCCGACTGCCTGATCCACAACATGCGCCTGGACGCGGCCGAACGGCTCGGCCTCGACCCCGCCACGGTCCTCGCGGCCAACCCGCGTCTCGTCCACGCGGCCATCACCGGCTACGGGAGCGACGGACCCTACGCGGGCAAACCGGCATACGACGACACCGTCCAGGCGGCGTCCGGGCTCGCCTGGCTGCAGAGCCTCGGTAGAGCCGACGCGTACATGGCCACCGCGATCGCCGACAAGGTGACCGGCATGGCCGCCGCACAGGCCGTCACGTCCGCGCTGTTCCGGCGCGAGCGCACCGGCCGCGGGCAGGCGATCGAGGTGCCGATGTACGAGACGGTCGTCGGCTTCACGCTCATGGAGCAGTGGGGCGGCCGCGCGTTCGTCCCGCCGCTCGGACCGACCGGGTACGCGCGGATGCGATCCCCCCACCGCCGCCCGTACCGGACCGCCGACGGGCTGATCTCGGTGGTGGTCTACCACGGGGGCCACTGGCGGCGCTTCCTCGAACACATCGGGCGTTCTCACCTGCTGAATCAGGAGAGATTCCGGACGGTCGAAGCGCGCAACGACAACATCGACGAACTCTACGCACTGCTGGCGCGCGTACTCACCGGCCGCACGACGGCCGAATGGCTCAAGACGTTCGACGAGATCGACGTCCCCGCGATGCCGGTGCGGACCCTCGACGAAGTCCTCGACGACGAGCACCTGCGAGCCGTCGGCTTCTTCCACGAGGTGGAGCATCCACAGCAGGGCACCTTCCTCGTGTCCCGCCACGCCACCCGCTACGGCGACTCTCCCGTCGCGACACCACCGGAACAGGCGCCGCCCGACCGGCTCGGCGCGGGCGGCGACGCCGTCGCCCGCTGGCTCGCGGACCCGTGACCAAGACTGAATCCACTATCGTATTCCGAGGATCACGGACGGGCGGATGGGAGCAGAGGATGCCGGCCGAGAAACTCGCGACCGGCGGACGGTCCCGGGCGGTGGAACGCGTGGTGGAGGAACTCCGCCGGATGATCACGGTCGGCGAGTTGCTCCCCGGCCAGCAGATCCGCCAGGAGAACATGGCCGAACGCCTCGGCGTCAGCCGCCTCCCCATCCGCGAGGGGCTCCGCCAGTTGACCGCCGACGGCCTGGTCAGCCACACCCCCAACATCGGGTACACGGTCACCAGGCTGAGCCAGGCCGAGTTCGACCAGATCTACCTCATGCGCAACCTGCTGGAGACCGAGGTCATCGGCAGGCTCCCCGAACCGACACCCGAGCAGTTGCGACGCGTCAGCGACCTCAACGCCGAAGTCGCCGCCGCGGCCGAACGCGTCGACCTGGTCGAGATGCGGCTGCGCAACCACGAGTTCCACTTCGAGATCTTCCGGCTCGGCGGCCTGGACCTCGTCATCGACGAGATCGAACGCCTGTGGAACTGGGCCGCCCCCTACCACGCCGTCTATCTCGTATCACCCGAGAGCCGCCGCGCGATCCTGCACGAGCACGACCAGATGGTCGAAGCGCTCCGCGACGGCGACAACGCCCGCCTCGCCGAACTGATGAACCGGCACAGGCACGGCTCGGAGACCGTACTGGGCACGATGCTCGGCGCCGCCCCCATCGTCCGCCCCACCTGACGCCCCCGTGACCCGATGCCGGCGAGGACCTCGCGGGACTCGGCGGGGCGCACGCTCGTCTCCGTCCGTGGGGGAGGGGACCGCCGGAGCGGCCCCCTCCGTCCGGTTCGGTCAGCGACCCTTGGCCGTCTCGCGCGGTGCCGCAGGCACGGGCTCCGGCGACGGGCGCGGCGTCCGCAGGGTCGCGGCGGCCAGCCCGGCGCCGACGAGCGCGATCAGGCCCGCACCGATGAAGGCGGCCGAGAAGCCGTCGGTGAGCGCGGGCAGGTTCCCCGATTCGCCCGCGCCGAAGGAGGCGGCGACGGCGGTCATCGCGGCCAGCCCCAGCGCCGAACCGACCTGGTAGCTCGTGTTCACGATCCCGGACGCGAGCCCGCCCTCCTCCGGCTTCGCCGCCGACATCGCGGTCCCCAGCGACGGGATGAAGGCCAGCGACATGCCGAGCGCCGCGACGAGCGAGGCCGGCAGCACGTCCACCCAGTACGACCCGTCCGGACGGACGAGCGACAGCCAGCCCATGCCCGCGGCCAGCACCAGCAGTCCGGCGACGGTGATCGCCTTGGGGCCGAAGCGGCCGATGGCCCGCGGGGCCAGCACGATCATCCCGATCATGATCAGCACGGTCATCGGGACGAGCGCCGCGCCCGAGGG
>NZ_MKJY01000164.1 GCF_001942465.1 Actinomadura sp. CNU-125 | reverse complement strand
TCGCCGGACGCGGCGTCCCCTCCTGGCTCCTAGGCGAGATCGTCGCGCGCTAGCCCAGTGCCCCGGGTTCTTGATCTGCGGCGTGTTGCCCTAACTCGGGCGCCCATAAGGGCAACACGCCGCAGATCAACTTCGGGGGCGGACGGCGGGCCAGGTGGGTCGGCTAGTGGGCTTTGGGCGGCGGGGGCCGCTTCCTATGGCGATCGACGTCAGTAGGACGAGAGCGGCGGCCGCGGCCACCTGGAGTTGTCCGACCACGGGCAGGTCCGACTTGGGGCCGGAGACCGGCGCGAACCGCCCGTCCGGGTCGAGGACGACCGAGATGGTGTCGCCGCGCTCGTGTCCCTCGCAGCCGGTCGCGAGCTCGCGGGGGATCGGGGTGCCGTCGGCGCGCCGCAGCGTGCAGTGGTGCGTCTCACCGCCGCGCGCGGCGGTCGTCCAGGTGCGCGCCACGACCGCGTCGCGTCGACGCCGACGAGCGTCATCGCGACGTCCCGCGCGGCGGTGACGCCGACGATGCCGAAGACGAACAGTGCCACGACGCCGAAGCCGAGCGGCACGCCGGCGAAGCGGAGCGGACGGCGCGTCGCGTACAGCCGCACCAGTGCGGCCATCGCGGCCATGGTGCCGACGATGAGCAGCACCGCGCCGCTCGTCGTCCCCCGCCACAGGTAGGCGGCCGAGGACAGCGCGAGCCCGCAGCCGGCGATCACGATCACGAGGCCGCCGCGGACGGCGCCGCGCAGCACGGCCGAACGACGGTCGGCCGTCATGTGTTCCGTACGTCACAAAGCCCCCGGTGCCGGGCGTTGACCCGGCCACCGAGGGCGTTCATGATCGGACTCAGCCCGAAGACTCGTTCTTGCGGTCCTCGCTGCCGTAGTCGTCGGCGTAGTCCGCGTACTTCTCGGCGAGCTCGTCGTAGGAGTCGTCACCGTCGGAGTCGTTGACCCCTAGCTCGTTCTTCAGGCGGTCGAGGTCTGTGCCGCCGCTGTTGTACTTGAGCTGGCGGGCAACCTTCACCTGCTTGGCCTTGGCTCGGCCGCGACCCATTGGCTCGACCCCCTCGATGGTCAGGGCTTTCGTGGGCCCATCAACGCGCGCGTGTACCACACGAACCGATGCCTGATGAGCCATGCGTCAGTCACGAGTACAACCGTACCCGTTTTGCGCCCGGCTCGGTACTTCGGTGGCACGTGGCGGCGCTCTTGTTCGGGAACTCCAGTGTATCCGGTAGGTGCCAGTGGCCCGACTTGACGTCACGTGACGCTGCTTTCCACTGGGCCGAACGTGACGTCAAGCGCCTACAGGCCGTCGTGGGACGCACGTACGCGCGTCCCAGACGGCCTGTCAGGGGTCGTCCGGTGTTGTCCGAAGTCGTTCGGGTCAGACGAGGATTCCGCGGAGACGGCCGATCTCGGACATCCGGCGCTCCGCGAGCCGGTCGGCGGCCGCCGCGGGCGGGACGCCCTCGTCGGCGGCCAGCGCGAAGATCTTGCGGGTCGTGTCGTGGATCCCGGACGCCCGCGCCTTGGCGCGCTCGAAGTCGAACCCGGCGATCTCGTCCGCGACCTGGATCACGCCGCCCGAGTTCACCACGTAGTCGGGGGCGTACAGGACGTTCCGGTCGGCCAGGTCCTTCTCGACGCCCGGGTGCGCGAGCTGGTTGTTGGCGGCCCCGCAGACGATGCGCGCGCCGAGCACCGGCACCGTCTCGTCGTTCAGCGACCCGCCGAGCGCGCACGGCGCGTAGACGTCCAGGTCGCGCGGATCATCGCGGCGCCGTCCGCGACGACCTCCACCGCGGGGTGCAGCGCCCTGACCCGCTCGACGGCGGTCTCGTCGACGTCGCAGATCACCACGTCCGCGCCGTCCTCGCGCAGGTGCTCCACGAGCCGGTGGCCGACCTTCCCGACGCCCTCCACACCGACCCTGCGGCCCCGCAGGGTGGGCGCGCCCCACGCCGTCTCGGCGGCGGCCCGCATCCCCTGGAACACGCCGTACGCCGTGAGGATGGACGAGTCGCCCGCGCCGCCGTTCGCCACCGTCCGTCCCGTGACGAACTCGGACTCGCGGGCCACGATGTCCATGTCCTCGCTGAACGTACCGACGTCGCACGCGGTGTAGTAGCGGCCGTTCAGGGACTGGACGAACCGTCCGTACGCCCTTAGGAGCGCCTCCGTCTTGTCTTGGGACGGGTCACCGAGAATGACGGCCTTGCCCCCGCCGTGGTCGAGCCCGGCCAAGGCGTTCTTGTACGCCATCCCCCGGGAGAGGTTCAGCACGTCGGTGAGCGCTTCTTCCTCGGACCCGTACGGGTAGAAGCGGGTGCCGCCCAGCGACGGCCCCAGGGCGGTGGAGTGGATCGCGATGATCGCGCGCAGGCCGCTGGCCTCGTCCTGGCAGAAGACGACCTGCTCGTGTCGGGGTTCCGAGCCCTTGTGGGGCGACCCGAAGACATTAGGCACGGTAGTGCCCTCCTTCCTGTCCACAGATCAGCCTAAGGCGCGCCGGGCACCATCGGGAGGTAACGCACGTGTCTCGCCGGGGCCTGTCACCGCGACCGGCGGGCGGGTCCCGTGTCACGATGCGGGGGTGTTTCCGTACGCCGCGTACTTACGGGTATACGAACCGGTGACCGCCTTCCAGGAACCGGCGCGGACGTTGTGGACGGCGTATGCCGAGTCCAGACGGCGCCCGCGACGGATCCACGCCCTTGGCGTCGAGCACCGCGACGCGGCCTGCCGGCTCGCCGTCGCGCCGCCCGAGGTCGTCCCGGACCGGGAGAGCCGCGACGCCTACGTGCGCCGCCTCGACGGCGTGATCTACGTGTGCCCGTGGGAGACGCGGCTGCGCTCGTGGATCGCGTTCGAGCGGTTCCGGGCGGAGCAGCCCGCCGGGGTCGCCGCCGCGTTCGTCCCGCCGCCGCAGGCCGAGCGCATCGCGCAGGCGTTCGAGCGCTGGAAGCGGGCCGGGCGGCCGATGCGCCCGCACATCCTGACGAGCACGTGGCACGTCCCGCTGGACTGGCTCGTGCCGTTCGTCCGCACCGAACGGTCGCTCACCCTCGGTGTCCCCGGCCCGGACGACGCCGCGTGCGACCACGTCACCCAGGGGGCAGCGACGGCCGCACCCGCGCGCACACTGCTCTACGTCACGTCCATGGGTGAGGCCCGCCGCCGCGTGGATCACGCACTGCCGATCGTCCGGGAGAATCTCGGGGACGGGTCGGGCGACGTGTACCTGCTTTCCGCCGGGCGCCTGGAGACGCTCTCCCGATGGCTCGGCGAGTTCCACCCGCGCGCGCTCGTCGAACTCGACTACGGCGGGCTCGTCCATCTCCTGGACGACGAGGCGCTGCGGGCGGACGAGTCGGTCGCGGAGATGTCGGTGGCCCTCACCGGCATGGAGCGCGGCGAAGTCGAACTGACCGTCGCGATGTACAAGCGGCTGCTGGCGCGCTGGAGGCCCGTCCGCGCCCTCGAATCGGCCAACTGAGGAGCGCCCCGGACACCGCCTCCGACCCGCCTCCGACCCGCCTCCGACCCGCCTCCGACCCGCCTCCGACCCGCCCCGGACACCGTCTCCGACGCCGCCTCGGATGCCGGTCCCGTGGACGTACTGAACAAAATTCCCGAATCTGCGCGCGATACGACTATACGTGTCGCTAGAATCACTCAGCGTGACCCGCTGTCCGGCGCTGATGCGCAGCTCGCGGCGTTCGAGGGGATGTTTGCCCGCAACGTACGCCAGGAACTTGCTTGTTGCGCTCAGTGGTGGCAAGGTTACACGTTGTGATGTCATAGTGGCTCTTTCGGGCCATAGGGGACATCAGTGACCGCGCGAGGATCAATCGCAGGATCGCTGTCATCGGTCCACGGAGGAGAGGCCGCAAACATGTCAGCACGTACGCCAGAGGCCGAGCCCCTGCTGACGCCGGCGGAGGTGGCGACGATGTTCCGCGTCGACCCCAAAACCGTCACGCGCTGGGCGAAGGCCGGCAAGCTCACGTCCATCCGGACGCTCGGGGGGCACCGGCGCTACCGGGAGGCGGAGGTGCGGGCGCTGCTGGCGGGAATCCCGCAGCAGCGCTCGGAGTAGCCGCACCCACCGGCGCGCCCCGCACTGGCACGCCGGACCGGACGCGAAAACAGGGGGGCCGCGAACGGCCCGGGACCACGGTCATCCGAGAATCGCGGTCCCGGCCTCACGGTTCGACCGGACGTCCCGCTCGCGACCCCGCGAGCGGGGCTCCGGTGTTTCGCGCGCCCGCGCGCCGAACCCCGGCCCGTCCGATGGAAGGGCGTGGCCGGTTGTGGTCACCCCGGTCACACGAGCAACATGAGTCACACGACCCCCTGCGCATGACTCGCGCACGGTCCCACGCACGATCTCGCGCGACCCCGTGCACGAACCGCGGGAGTCGCCGGGACTCGGGCGGACGACTCAGCGGGACGTCGGCTCCGGGGGCGTCAGTTCCTCGTTCGCGAGGCGGTCGAACAGGGCCCCGGTGCCGGGGTCGTGCCGTCCCGCGACATGGAGCATGACGACCAGGTGGTCGACGAGCAGCCGCTCCAGGTCCGCACGGGCCACGTCGCGGTTCTCGAGCCAGTCGAGGCCCGCGGTCTCGACCGCCGCCATCCACGCGCGCAGCGTGATGCGCAGCGTCGGCTCCGGCACGTCCACGGCCAGCGAGTGCAGGATCCGGTCCAGCAGGAGCTGGCGGATGCCGTCCACGATCTCGCCGACCTCGCCCGACCGGTCGGCCGGGCCGCCGCGCAGCAACGCCAGGTAGCCCGCCGCGTGGCTCTCCACGAAGTCGAAGTAGCGCTGCAGCGAGACGCGGAGCCGGTCCAGCGGCTTCCCCTCGGTCGGGGGTTCCAGGAGCACCGACAGTTTGCTCGCCGCGCTGCCCAGCGCCGCGATGTACAGCTCGTACTTGCCGCCGAAGTAGTGGTAGACGAGTGCCCGGGACGCCCCCGCGGCGGCGGCGACGTCGTCGATGGAGACGTCCTCCGGCGACCGCGTGCTGAACAACTGCAGGGCCGCCTCGATCAGTTCTTCCCGTCGTTCGTCCACGCTGAGCCTGCGGCGTCCCTGCCCGCCGCGCTGCCGGCTCCGCGCCTTGTCACCGGTCACCGCACGTTCTGCCACTCGCGCAGGGTATCTGAGGGCCCGGCCCGGACACGCCCGCGCGACGCCGCCGCGGGGCGTTCCGTCACCCCCTCGTGACTCCCTCCGGACCCGGATGTGATCCGGGACACCACAGACCCGAATCCGGTTTGGCGGATGACCGTTACTCCCTGTTGCGGCGATTTGTGGGGAAGCCAAGGCATCATGGCATCTCCTCCCGCGCGGAGGAGGCGCGTCGCCGCCCCCCGAGGCGCGCCTTGACGGCAGGTCCTGCAGGCCCCCCTGGACGGAGTGCCATGTCAGCTGGTGAAGGTAACCCCCCGCACAAGACGCAGGAGGACATCGTGGTGCCCCGGCCGCGCCGCCCCTCCTCCGCGGCGCACGCCGAGGGGAGGTCCGGGCCCGCGCCGAAGCCGACGATCCGCAACGTCGCCGAGCGGGCCGGGGTCTCCAAATCCCTCGTCTCCCTGGTGATGCGCGGCTCCCCGCACGTCAGCGAACGCCGCAGGCAGGCCGTCCTGCAGGCGGCGCGCGAACTCGGCTACCGGCCGAACGCCGTGGCCCGCAGCCTGGTCGAGGGACGGACGCGCCTGATCGGTGCGATCGTCGCCGATCTGCACAATCCGTTCTTCGCGGAGTTCCTGGACGGCCTCCAGGAGAGCCTGCACGGCGCCGGGCTGCGGATGCTGGTCGGCAGCGGCCGCTGGGACCCGATGTTCGAGGCCGAGGCCGTCGAGGCGTTCCTGGAGATGCGGGTGGACGGTCTCGTGCTGCTCAGCGTCGTCCCCGAGTCGCTGAAGGACGCGGCGGCGAGCGTCCCCGTCGTCATGGTGGGCGAACGGGACGTCCAGGGCGTCGACATCGTCGTGGACGACGACGAACTGGGCGCCAGCCTCGCGTCGACCATCTGGTCGAGCTCGGCCACCGGCGCATCGCCCACATCGAGGGGACGCGCTCGACCGCCGCCCGGTACCGGCGCATCGGCTACGAGAAGGCGATGCGGCGGCACGGGCTCGCCGGTGAGGTCGTCGTGCAGCCGGGCGACTTCACCGAGGAGGGCGGCTACCGGGCCGCCCGCGAACTGCTGCGCCGCGACCCCCGCCCCACCGCGATCTTCGCCCCGAACGACCTGGTCGCGACGGGCGCGCTGTCGGCCGCCGTCGAGCTGGACCTGCGGGTGCCCGCCGACCTGTCGGTCATCGGCTACGACAACACCCATCTCGCGGCGATCCGGCACATCTCCCTCACGAGCGTCGACCAGCCGCGCCGCGACATGGGCCGGCTCGCGGCCGAACTGCTGACGGCCCGCATCGGCGACCCGTCCCGCGGGGCCCGGCAGAACCTCGTCGTCCCGCACCTGGTCGTCCGGTCCACCACGGGACCGGCCTGAGCGCGCCGGTTCCCGAACTGGTGTGCTGCGGGTAACGGACACGCCAAGAGGCCGCATTCGGACGTGCCCGCGGTGGTTAATGGACTCACCGTTCGGCGGGCAGGGGAGATCCGGGCCGGACGGCCCCCGGCCGGGCGCCGGCGCGGCCGTCCGGCCCGGACCCGCGCGCGGGCGGGCACGCGAATTCGTGGACGACCGGAGGGTTCAGCCGTGCGTGATCCGGAACTGGTGTCGGGCGCGCAGCGCGCCGCGACCGAATTGGAACGTGCCTGGACACGGTGGAGGCACGCGCGCGGCCTCGCCGAGCAGGTGTCGGAGTCCGTCGCGAGTTACGTGGCGCACTCCATCGACCATCCGTGGGGGCGCCCCCGCGTGGTGCTGGGCCTAGACGCCGAGGAGGCGCGGGCCCTCGCGGCCCTGCTCGGCCGCGAAGATCCGCTCGGCTGAGCGGGAATGCCTTTCGCCGTGAACCTCGTTTGACGAACTCGGTGCCGTGTGCAGACTGGCATCGGCGATAACGAACCCATCACGGAGGAATCGGCCTGTGCGCATCAAACGAGGCGGCCCCGCGGTCGCCGGTCTCGCGCTGAGCCTCGGCGCCCTCGCCGCCTGCGGCACGGGCGGCGGCGGGTCCGGTGGCGCGGCGCAGCCTCCGACGGCCGGCGCGACGTCCCCGGCGGGCGCCGAGCAGCAGCGGTCCGCGTCGCCCGAGGCGCCGTCGTCCCCCCTGGACGGCAAGGTGATCGTCATCGATCCGGGGCACAACGGCGGCAACGCCGACCACCCGTCGGAGATCAACAAGCAGGTCAAGATCGGCAACGGCAGCAAGGCGTGCGACACGACCGGCACCAGCACGAACGACGGCTACGCCGAGCACGCCTTCACCTGGGACGTCTCCAAGCGGCTGGAGAAGGCCCTCGAAGCCGAGGGCGCCGAGGTCACGCTGACCCGCGACGGCGACGACGGCGTCGGCCCGTTGCATCACCGAGCGCGCCGGGATCGGCAACAAGCTGAAGGCGGACGCGGCCCTGTCGGTCCACGCGGACGGCACGTCGGCGTCCGGCCACGGGTTCCACATCATCGCGCCGAAGGCCATAGAGCGGAACGCCGGGATGGCGCCCGCGTCGCGCGAGCTGGGCACCGCCATCCGCGACGCCTACACCGAGGGCACCGGCATCCCCTACTCGAACTACCTGGGCGAGAAGGGCATGGACTTCCGCGACGACCTCGGCGGGCTGAACATGTCGACCGTCCCGAAGGTCTTCATCGAGTGCGGCAACATGCGCAACCAGGGCGACGCGGCGAAGATGAAGGACTCGCGGTTCCGCGAGCGCATCGCCGTGTCCATCGCGCAGGGCTTCGAGAAGTACTTCGCCTGAGCGGGGACGAACGCGCCGCGCGCGGCGGTCAGGACGGTTGAACCTCGTCGAAGAGTGCGACGGCCTCGGCGGGGTCCGGGCTGACGAGGCGTTCCAGCCCGGCCGTCGTGATCTCCGCGAGCCTGCTCGCCCGTGCCAGCATCCGTTCCTCGAAGGCGCGGACGGCCTCGTCCAGGTCCTGCGGGCCGGAGGCCGCGGCGACGGACTCGGCGAGTTCGGCGCCTTCGAGCATCGCGAGGTTCGCGCCCACCCCCAAGGGCGGCATCAGGTGGGCGGCGTCGCCCAGGAGCGTCACCCCGGGGACGTGGGCCCAGCCGTGGGACACGGGCAGGGTGCGGATCGGGCGGGAGACGAACGCGGTGCCGCGGCGGAGCAGGTCGAGGACGGGCGCGGCCCAGCCGTCGAACATCGCCAGCAGGCGTGACCGCACGGCCTCGGTGTCGGCCGCGGCCAGGCTCGTGTGCCATTCCAGGGGCTCGCGGAACTGGGCGTACACCTTCACGTGGCCGCCGCTGTTGCGCTGGGCGACGAGGCCGCGGTTCACGCCGTACACGGCCATGGAACCGGCGCCGACCAGCCGGGCGAGGTCGGGATGGCGGGCGTCGACGTCCTCCAGGGAGGTCTCGACCAGGGTGACGCCGGTGTAGCGCGGCGTCGCGGGCGAGAGCGCCGGGCGGACGCGCGAACCGGCCCCGTCCGCGCCGATCACGAGGTCGAACGTCTCCTGCCGTCCGTCCGCGAAACCGACCCGCACGCCGTCCGGGGGCGCGGGCAGCACCGCCGTCACGTGCCGTCCCCACCGCACGTCCAGCGGGCCGAGCAGCAGGTCGCGGAGCTGCCCGCGGTCGATCTCGGGGTTGGCGAGGTCGCCCGGACGGGGGCGCCAGTCGCGCAGGACGGTCCCGTCGGTGTCGAGGATGCGCATGGCCTGCCCCTCGGGGCGGGACAGCGCCCGGAACTCCGTCAGCAGCCCCGCCTTCTCCAGCGCGCGCTGGCCCAGCCCTTCCGCCAGGTCCAGCATTCCGCCCGGCGGACGGGCGTCGCGGGCGGGGTCGCGTTCGAGGACGGTGGCGGGACGGCCGAGGCGGTGCAGGACGCGCGCGAAGGTCAGGCCGCCGGGGCCGCCCCCGACCACGGCGATACGGTGTCTCATGCCGATACACTGTATCGCAACAGTACGGTGTGACCATGACTGTGTGGGACCGGCCGGAGCCGCCGACTCGCCCCGCCCCGCTCGACCGGGGGCGGATCGTCGCGGCCGCCGTCGCGCTGGCCGACGAGGGCGGGCTGGAGGCCGTGTCGATGCGGAAGGTCGCCACCCGCGTGGACGCCGGACCGATGCGGCTCTACAGGTACATCTCCACCAAGGAGGAACTGTTCGACCTCATGGTGGACGAGGTCCACGCCGAACTCCTCCCCGGCGAGCCGCCCGCCGACTGGCGGGCGGCGCTGCGCGACCGCGCCCACCGCACCAGGCGGGCCGCCCTCCGGCACGAGTGGCTGGCCGACCTGCTCGGCGGCCGCCCGTCCCTCGGCCCGAACGCCCTCGCGGTGCGGGAGACCACGCTGGCCGCCTTCGACGGCCGCACCGACCTCGACACCGTCCTGCGCGCCGTCGAGACGGTCGGCGCCTACGTCACCGGCGCGATCCGGCACGAGATCGCCGACCGGCGGGCCGAGCGCGCCACGGGCCTGTCCGAGCGCGACTGGCAGCGCGCCTCCGGCCCGCACCTGACGGGGATGCTGGCCACGGGCCGCTTCCCGGCGCTGGCCCGGGCCGTGCACGACGGCGCGCACGTGGACGCCGAGACGTCCTTCGCGACCGGCCTGGAGTGGATCCTCGACGCCGTGGCCGCCAAGCTCGCCCGCCCCGAGGGCTACTCCGCCTGAGCGAGGACGAACGCGCCGCCGCCGACCGCGCACGCGCCGACCACCGCCGCGAACACGGTGGCGCCGCCGGTCAGGCCGACGGCGTCGGCCAGGTACCCCGTCGCGACCGGCAGGATCCCGGCGGGCACGTAGCCGCCGAGGTTGAACGCGGCGTTCGCCTCCGCCAGCCGTGACCCCGGCACGGACCCGTTCAGCAGCGACAGCCCGGCGAACTGCCCGAGGCCCTGCCCGGCCCCGGCGAGGACGGCCGCGGCGAGCAGCGCCCCGGCCGAGTCCGTCCGCACGGCGGCCACCAGCGACACCATCGCGATCGTGGTGGCCGCCGCGCCGGCCGCCAGGATCGTCCGCCGGTCCGCCCGCCGGACGGCGAACTGCACCCCGGTCGCGGCGGCGAACATCGCGAAGGCCATCGCGCCCGCGGCCGCCCGGTTCCCGGTGTGCAGCAGGGACGGCCGAGCGACAGCATGAAGGACGTCGCGGTGATGCCGGCGTCGCGAACACCGCGACGCCGAGCGCGTGGAGCGCCGCCCGTCCCCGCGCGGGACCCGCGGCACCCGCACGAACCCGCGCGCCCCCGGCGCGGCCCGTCCCGCCGGCCATCCGCAGCACGACGACGACCGCCGCGGCGAGCAGGACGGCCTCGACGGCGAACACGGTCCAGATGGGCAGCAGTTCCGACAGCACGCCCGCGAGCAGGGGGCCGAGGCCCGCGCCGAGTACCATCGCCGCGGACGCGAGCAGCGCTACGCCAGGCGCGCCCGCCGCGCGCCCGGCGACGTCCGTCACGGCCGCATGCCCGCCGAGACGACCGCGCCGACCGCGACGCCGGTGAGCAGCCGCGCCGCCATGAGCGCCGCGACGGACGGCGCGGCGGCGAACACCCCGCACGCGGCGATCGCCAGCCCGAGCGCGGGCAGCAGCACCGGTCTCCGGCCGAACCGGTCGGACAGCACGCCCGACACCAGCAGCGAGCCGATGAGGCCCGCGATGTAGCACGCGAAGATCACCGTGAGCGTGCCGCCGGAGAACCCGAGTTCCCGCTGCCACAGCACGTACAGCGGCGTCGCCGCGTTCGACAGCACGAACACGGCCGTGACCGGCCACGCCGCGAGCCACACCCAGCGTCCCGGTGCCTCCACCGGCGCGTCCCACCTGCGCATCGTTTCCTGCACGCGACGCCCTCCATCTCCAGTACGAACAAACTCGTACTTGTACGAGCGGAGTCGAACTTAGCATGCAGTACGATCGAACTCGTACTGATGGCGAGGAGGGCGTCCATGACCGACATCAAGGTGCTGCCGGAACCCGCCGGCCTGCCGTCCCCGCTCCCCGAACCGGACGTCGCGGAGCTGCGCCTCCCGGTCGTCCTCGGCGCCCTGAGCGACCCGCTGCGCCTCCGGATCGTCCGCAAGCTCCTCCTCGACCGCGAGGACTTCGACCACCCCTGCGGCTGGTTCGGCATCGACCGTCCGAAGTCGTCGCTCACCCACCACTTCAAGGCGCTGCGCGAGGCGGGCGTCATCCGCCAGCGCCAGTACGGCCTCGAACGCCGCAGCGAAGTCCGCATCGCCGACCTCGACGCCCGCTTCCCGGGCCTGCTGCCCCTGGTCGCGTCCTGGACGCCCGACGACTGACCCCGGTCCGGCCCCGGCCCGGTCCGGACGCCGCCCGTCCACCATGGGACGGCAGGTCGTGCGGGGACCGCGGGACCGCGGGACCGCGTCGGCGGCCGAGGGCGGCGAGGGCGGCGATGGATGGTCCAGGCGTCCAGGCGTCCAGGCGTCCAGGCGTCCAGGCGTCCAGGCGTCCAGGCGTCCAGGCGTCCAG
>NZ_MKJY01000163.1 GCF_001942465.1 Actinomadura sp. CNU-125 | reverse complement strand
GGCGCGGCGGACGCCCCGCGCGGCGGCGGCGTCCTCACCGACGTGCTGCCCGTCGCGGAGCCGGGGAAGGAGCCCGGGGGAGAGGCCGGGGGAAACCCGGCGGACGTGACCCATCCGACAAGTTGATCACCCGGGGCGCGAGGACCGCCGCGGGCGCGATACGGTCGTGTCCTGAAGGGGAAGACGGGGGACGTGGTGAGCCGAAGAACCGGCCGGTGCGTCGTGACCGGAGGCGTGCCGCGCGGCGGCATGGACCTGCGATCATCGGCGGCGGTAGTTTGGGGTCTCGCCGACCCCGGTTGACCCTTCGGGTCATCCCCGCGTAAGTTGCGGCGACCGTCGGTTGCGGCGACCGTGGCGAGCGCGGGCGGTGAGATGGACCGTTGCCGGGGGCGGGTCCCCGGCGTGGGTTGGTTGACGGATGCGCGTGACGTGCGCGGCTCCCGCGGCGAGCGGGGCCCGCGACCGGAACGCCGATGGTAGGAGGCCGAGCAGATCGATGCCGAGCGTCTACTGCACGCAGTGCGGTCACGCCAACCCGGATGATGCCCGCTTCTGCTCCTACTGCGGCACCCCGCTGACGCGGAACGCGCCGCCGCCGCCCCGGGAGTCGCCCGGCGAATCCACGTCCACGATCTCCATCGGCGGGATCGAGGCGCTGGACACCGACACGGGCGCCGAAGAGCCTGCGTCCCGTCCGACCAGATGGGCGTGGAGGCGCTGCCTCCCGGCACCGCGCTGCTCGTGGTCAAGCGCGGCCCCAACGCGGGCAGCCGCTTCCTCCTCGACCAGGACCGCACTTCCTGCGGGCGGCACCCCGAGAGCGACATCTTCCTGGACGACGTCACCGTGTCCCGCAAGCACGCCGAGTTCCTTCGCCAGGGCGGGCAGTTCTCCGTCCGCGACGTCGGCGCGCTCAACGGCACCTATGTCAACCGGCAGCGGATCGACCACACCGCCCTCGCGGGCGGCGACGAAGTCCAGATCGGAAAGTTCCGGCTGGTCTTCCTGACGAATCCGCAGCACGGCTGACCGGAGCCGGGCACCCGGAGGCGAACCGGACGCGGCCACGACGGGACCACGATGGGAGGGGCCTTGAACGCGCAACCGGCCAGGTCCCTGATGACGATCGGGGACGTCCTCGGGCTGCTCCGGCCCGAGTTCCCCGACATCACCATCTCCAAGATCCGGTTCCTGGAGTCCGAGGGGCTGATCGAGCCGCAGCGCAGCCCCTCGGGTTACCGCAAGTTCGGCGCCGCCGACGTCGAACGGCTCCGGTTCGTCCTCACCGCGCAGCGCGACCATTACATTGCCGCTGCGCGCCTTCCGGCAGCACCTGGAGGCGAGCGACCGCGGCGAGTCCGTCCCGCCGCTCGGCGCCCGCGCGCCCGAACCGACCGCGGCCGCCCCCGCACGCTCGTCGCCGCCGACGCGGACCGCCGGGAACGCCGCCGTCCGGCTCACCCGCCGCCAGCTCCTGGACGGCGCCGGGATCGACGAGGCGCTCCTGCACAGCCTGGAGGAGTTCGGGCTGATCCGCCGCCGCGGCGCCTCCTACGAGGCCGAGGCCCTCGCCGTCGCCCGCGCCGCCGCCGCGCTCGGCGAGTACGGCTACGAGGTCCGGCACCTGCGCGCCGTCAAGGCCGCCGCCGACCGCCAGGCCGGGCTCATCGAGCAGACCGTGGCGCCCCAGCTGCGCCGCCGCGACCCCGACGCCCACGAGCAGGCCGCCGAGACCGCGCGGGAGATCGCCGCGCTGTCGGTGAAACTGCACGCCGCGCTGCTGTCGGCGAGCCTGCGGGAAAGCCTCGACCACTGATCACCGGCGCCCCGCAGGTTTTTGCCGACCCCACGGCGCGGCGTTCCGTCCGAACGTGGGTGTACGTTGGCTACAGGGCTCGGGTTTCGGGCTCGGCGGGACTCGGTCCGGCCGCACGCGGGTGATCGAGAAAGCGAACGAGCAGGGAGCCGCAGTGAAGCAGATGGAGGTCGTCGGCGTCCGGGTCGAGATGCCCTCCAATCAGCCGATCGTCCTGTTGAAGGAGACGGAGGGCGAACGCTACCTGCCCATCTGGATCGGGGCCGTCGAGGCCACCGCGATCGCCTTCGCCCAGCAGGGCGTGCTGCCCGCGCGCCCCCTCACCCACGACCTCTTCCGCGACGTCCTCGACGCGCTGAGCGTCCAGCTGAGCACCGTGAACATCACCGCGCTCCGCGAAGGCATCTTCTTCGCCGACCTGGTCTTCTCCAACGGGGTCGAGGTCAGCGCGCGCCCGTCCGACTCCATCGCGCTCGCCCTGCGCACCGGCGCCACCATCTTCGCCAGCGAGGACATCCTCGAAGAAGCCGGCGTCGCCATCCCGGACGAGCAGGAAGACGAAGTCGAGAAGTTCCGCGAGTTCCTCGACACCATCACCCCCGAAGACTTCGGCCGCGCCGGCTGACCCGCCCCGCGCCGCCGGTTCGCCCGGCCGCCGCCCGCCCCCGCGTCGCCGCCCGCACCCGCGTTCACGTCCGCACCTCGCGTGTCGCCTTCGCGGACATGCCCGCCGCTGACCCGCGCTTCACGAACCCGCTCAATGATCTTGAGGCGCCGGGGGTCGTTTGGGGCGCGACGGCGGGGTAGGAACGTCTCCGACGGGGGCGCCCGTGGGGTATGTCACTTCACGGGGTATATTTAGGGTCTGCCGCCATTGGACGTGCATCGCCCTGGGAAGTGGCGGTTTCCGAGGGGCGTCCGGCGGGGTAGGGACCGCAGTGGCGGCCAAGGTGCGCGGTTTGCCCACGTGAAGCCGGTTCATCCGGGCATGCGACGCGCCGACGACGAACGTTGACCACACCCTGACCGGCACCTACCGTGCTGGTTGAACACCCGTGGTGTTATTCGTCAAACCCCCTTGACGAACCGGCACGGGATGATAGAAGCCGGAGGTCCGCGTGGCGGTGAGCAGCGGCGAGGGCAAGGCCACCCCCGACAGGCACGTCGCTTCCCGGCGTGCCGGAGAGCAGGGCCTGCTCTTCGACACGCAGGTGTCGGCGCCGCCGGAGGACGTCGGCTACCGCGGCCCGACGGCGTGCTCGGCGGCGGGCATCACCTACCGCCAGCTGGACTACTGGGCCCGCACCAAGCTCGTCGAGCCCAGCGTCCGCCCCGCCCACGGGTCGGGCAGCCAGCGGCTGTACAGCTTCCGCGACATCCTCGTCCTCAAGGTCGTGAAACGGCTCCTGGACACGGGCGTCTCGCTGCAGCAGATCCGCACCGCGGTGACGCACCTGCGCGACCGCGGCGTGCAGGACCTCGCGCAGATCACCCTCATGAGCGACGGCGTCAGCGTCTACGAGTGCACCTCGCCCGACGAGGTCGTCGATCTCCTCCAGGGCGGCCAGGGCGTGTTCGGCATCGCGCTGGGCCGCGTGTGGCAGGAGGTCGAGGGCAGCCTCGCCGAGCTGCCCGCCGAACGGGCCGCCACCGACGACCGCACCGACCACCCGCACGACGAGCTCGCCGACCGCCGCCGCGCCCGCCGTACCGGCTAGAGCGCTTCTTTACGCTGCAGATAGGCGAACGCGGCCCAGCCCGGAAGCACCGGCAGCCACAGCGTCAGCAGACGGTAGAGCAGCACCGCCGACGCCGCCGTCTCCGCCGCCAGCCCCGAGATCGTCAGCGCCAGCGTCAGCGCGCCCTCGACGGCGCCGAGCCCGCCGGGCGTCGGCACGGCCGACCCCACCGCGTTCGCCGTCAGGAACACCACGACCACGGCCGTCCACGGCAGCGAACCGCCGAAGGCGCGGATCGAGGCGTCCAGGCACAGGACGAACCCCACCGTCAGCAGGAGCGTCCCGCCGATCCCGGTGAACAGCTTCGACGGTGACTGCAGGACGTCCACGAGCCGCGGCAGCACGCCCGAGAACATGCTCCGCAGCCGGGCCGCGACCACCCGCCGCACCCGCGGGATCGTCAGCGCCAGCCCGGCGACCAGGCCCAGCGCCAGCACCGCGATCACGACGGTGCGCGACGGCGCCAGGTCCTGCGTCGCGGTGCCCGTCGAACCGGTGAGGAAGCCGAACAGGACGAGCAGCAGGATGTGCACCACCAGGCCGACGAGCTGGGACGCGCCGACGCTCGCCACCGCCGGGCCCGGCCGGACGCCCGACCGCTGCAGGTACCGCGTGTTGACCGCGACGCCGCCGACCGCCGCGGGCGCCACCAGCTTCACGAACGACGCCGCGAGCTGCACCAGCACCGTCCGCCACAGCGGGAGCCGTTCGGGCACGAAACCCATCAGCATGAAGGCCGCCGCCAGGTAGGTCAGCGCCGCCGCGCCCAGCGCCACCCCCGCCCACCACCAGGACGCCTTCCCGACCAGCTGCACCAGATCGATGCTGCCGAGCTGCGGGATCACGATGTAGGCGGCGATCGACAGCGCCACCACGCTGAAGATCGTCCGGGGCCGGAACCGCTCCAGCCGGATCGGCGCCGCCTCCGACTCGGGCTTCAGCCGGACGATCTCCTCTCGGATCCGCGGCAGCAGATCGCGGTCGCGCCGCACCGCCTGCCGGGTCGCCCGCGACAGCGCCACCCGCTGCAGCATCGGCACCGCCGCGGCCAGCGCCTCCTCGCCGAGCACCGGCACCGCCGTGCGCACCGCGCGCTCCGGGCCCGCCCGCAGCGCCAGCGTGGTGAGCAGCTGCGCCAGGTCCAGCCGCAGCGCCAGGTCGCCCGCGGCGATCTCCCCGGACCACAGGTCGACCAGGTGCGCGGCGCCGTCGTCGCCGACCAGCACCGCGTCCTCCTCCAGCCTCCGGTGCGCCAGCCGGCCCTTCTGCAGGCGCCCGAACTGCCGCCACACGTCCGTCAGCAGCTCGTCGGTGATCTCCTCGGCGGGCACGTCCCGCAGCCGCCGCCCCGGCACGTGCTCGTAGGCCAGCAGCGCCGCCTGCGTCCCCACCTCCAGCGTCCCGACGAGCCGCGGGGTCCGGGCGCCCGCCGCGGCGGCGGCGTACGCGGTGAGCGACTCCTGCTCCAGCGACCGGCGCAGCGACCGCAGCGTCCGCCCCGCCGTGGTGCGCCGCAGCCGCAGCATCCGCCACAGCCGGTACGGCAGTCCGGCGGTCTGCTGGTCGCGGTCCAGGACCCGCAGCTCCAGATCCCAGGCGCCGTGCGGGGCGTCGGGCGCGAGCGGCACCGGGTCCTCCCCGGTGGCGGACGGGCCCAGCAGCACCCCGTAGCGGCGCGCCTCGTCCGCGCCGTCCTCGGGACCGTCGAGGCGCGCCGCCCGCCGCGGGCACAGCCCCAGCCGCTCCAGCGCCGTCACCACCGTCATGCCCGTCGGGCGCGGATTCGGCGTGCCGACCGCGTACAGGGTGCCGGACCCGATCGCGCGGCCCAGGAAGTACGTCGCGGCCAGCGCCGACACCGACGCGTAGGCGGCGGTCAGGCCGGTCAGCGCCGCCAGCCCGATCATGGACCAGGTGGCCGCCTGCCAGCGGGTCCGCCCCGCCATCCCGACGACGCTGACGAACGCGATCACCGGCGCGATGTCGGTGTGCACCGGCGCCGTGTCGGTGCCGCCCCAGATCAGCGAGTCCAGGACGCCGCCGGGCGCGGCCTGCACCACCAGATCGTCCAGCGTGATCGTGACGGCGAACGCGATCATCGCGGCGAGCAGCGCGATGGCGACCCGCATGCCGTCCTTGTGGAACAGCCGCTCGACGGCGAACGCGATGGGGACGGCCAGCACCCCGAAGCTCGACGCCAGGGTGGCCAGCGCCAGCAGCAGCTCGGGCGCGTGCGCGGTGCCCTCGGCGATGTCGGTCTGGATGCCGTGCGTGGTCTGCTGGGCGAACGACACCAGCAGCATCACCGCGGCCAGCCCGGAGCACGACACCGCGAACCGGAGGGCGTCGGACGGGCGGCGGATGCGGTCGGGCTGCGCGGGCTCGTCGACGGGCACGCCCGCGGAGGCGCCCCGCCTCGGGCGCACCGCCTCCTCGTCGTGCGTCTGCGTCACCCGTCGCCGCCCCGGCCGTCCGTCGTGCCGACCGGCGTCGTGCCGATCGGCGTCCCGGTGATCAGCGTCCCAGAACCGGCCGCACCCGGTCGAGCGGCGGCGCCCGTCCGGGCGTCGCTCCGTTCACCCCGTAGCCCCTCGTCGTCGCCCCCGCCGCGCCCCGGCGGGACGGTCATATCGTACTGTCCGGCGTACTCGCGGGTACGAGGCCATCGCCGAGGTCACGGCGGTGAACACCCGGTTACGGGAGCGGGACGATCGCGGACGGGCCGCGGTTGGGTAGGGTTTGTCCCGGACATGCCGTCGACCCTGGGCGGGAGAGACCCCACGCAGCCGGCGTGGGGCGCCGAAGGGGCAACCTCCCCGGAACCTCTCAGGCAAAAGGACCGCTCGGGCGAGGCACCTTCTGGAAAGCAGGCGTCGATCCCCGCGGATCGGGAACGGCGCCTCACCGAAGGGGAAACCCCGTGCGCGGGTGAAGCTCTCAGGTGCCGATGACAGAGGGGGAGACCGGCCGCCGGCCCGCGCCGGCGGTGGCCTGAGCGACCGCAGCAGCCAGGAGGCTCCTCCATGACCGCCCAGTTCTTCGCCCCCGTGGCCGCGCCGCAGGATCCCCGCGCCGCGTTCGCCGACCGGCACATCGGCCCGTCCCCGGCCGACCGCGACCGGATGCTCGCCGCGATCGGATACTCCGGCGCGGAGGCGCTGATCGACGCCGCGGTCCCCGCCGCGATCCGCACCGGCCGTCCGCTCGACCTGCCGCCCGCGCTGAGCGAGACCGCCGCGCTCGACCGGCTCCGCGGGCTCGCCGCGCGCAACACCGTCCTGACGTCCATGATCGGCCTCGGCTACCACGGGACGATCACGCCCGGCGTGATCATGCGGAACGTCCTGGAGAACCCCGGCTGGTACACCGCCTACACCCCGTACCAGCCGGAGATCTCCCAGGGCCGCCTGGAGGCGCTGCTGAACTTCCAGACGGCCGTCGCCGACCTGACCGGGCTGTCCGTCGCCAACGCGTCCATGCTGGACGAGGGCACCGCCGCCGCCGAGGCGATGGCGCTCGCGCACCGCGCGTCCAGGCGCAAGGAGCCCGGACGGTTCCTCGTCGACGCCGACGCGCTCCCGCAGACGATCGAGGTCGTGCGCACCCGCGCCGTCCCGCTCGGCATCGAGGTCGTCGTCGCCGACGTGTCCGGCGGGCTGCCGGACGGCGACTTCTTCGGCGTCCTGCTGCAGTACCCGGGCGCGTCCGGCGCCGTCCGCGACCTCGCGGCGCTGTCCGCGGCGGCCCGCGAGCGCGGAGCGGCGGTCGTCGTCGCCGCCGACCTGCTCGCGCTGACGCTGCTGCGCCCGCCGGGCGAGTCGGGCGCCGACATCGCGGTCGGGTCCGCGCAGCGGTTCGGCGTCCCCTACGGCTTCGGCGGCCCGCACGCCGGATACATGGCGGTCGGCGACGACCTGCGGCGCCAGCTGCCCGGACGGCTCGTCGGCGTGTCCGTCGACGCCGACGGGGCGCCCGCCTACCGGCTCGCCCTGCAGACCCGCGAGCAGCACATCCGCCGCGAGAAGGCCACCAGCAACATCTGCACCGCGCAGGTGCTGCTCGCCGTGATGGCGAGCATGTACGCCGTCTACCACGGCCCCGAGGGCCTCGCCGCGATCGCGCAGCGCGCCCACCGGCGGGCCGCCGAGATCGCCGACGGGCCTGCGCCGCGGCGGCGTCGAGATCGTGCACGGGTCGTTCTTCGACACGGTCCTGGCCCGCGTCCCCGGCGGCGCCGCGAGGTCGTCGCCGCCGCCCGCGCGCGCGGGATCAACCTGCGGCCCGACGGTACCGACCGCGTGGCGATCGCCTGCGACGAGACGACGACCCCCGAGCACGTCGCGGCCGTCCTGGAGGCGTTCGGCGCCGACGCCGCGGTGCCGGACGACATCGCCGACGTCCTGCCCGGCGACCTGCGGCGGGAGAGCCCCTACCTCACCCACCCGGTCTTCCACGCGTACCGCTCCGAGACCGCGATGCTGCGGTACCTGCGCCGCCTCCAGGACAAGGACATCGCCCTCGACCGGTCGATGATCCCGCTCGGCTCCTGCACGATGAAGCTCAACGCGACCGCCGAGATGGAGCCGATCACCTGGCCGGAGTTCGCGAACGTCCACCCGTTCGCGCCGCTCGACCAGGCCGCCGGGTACGTCGAGCTGATCGGCGAACTGGAGGCGAACCTCGCCGAGATCACCGGCTACGCGAAGGTGTCGGTGCAGCCGAACGCCGGATCGCAGGGCGAGCTGGCCGGGCTGCTGGCCATCCGCGGCTACCACGCGTCGCGCGGCGAGGAGCACCGCGACGTCTGCCTGATCCCGTCGTCCGCGCACGGCACCAACGCTGCGAGCGCCGTCATGGCCGGGATGCGGGTCGTCGTCGTCAAGTGCGACGAGGGCGGCAACGTCGCGCTGGACGACCTGCACGCGAAGATCGACGAGCACGGCGACCGGCTCGCCGCGATCATGGTGACCTACCCGTCCACGCACGGCGTGTTCGAGGAGTCGATCACGCAGGTGTGCGACGCCGTGCACGCCGCGGGCGGCCAGGTCTACGTGGACGGCGCCAACCTCAACGCCCTCGTCGGCCTCGCCCGCCCGGGCGAGTTCGGCTCGGACGTCTCGCACCTCAACCTGCACAAGACGTTCTGCATCCCGCACGGCGGCGGCGGCCCCGGCGTCGGCCCGATCGGCGTCCGCGAGCACCTCGCGCCGTTCCTGCCGAACCACCCGCTGCGCGCGGAGGCCGGGCCGCCCGACACGGGCGTCGGGCCGATCTCGGCCGCGCCGTGGGGGTCGGCGGGCATCCTGCCGATCTCGTGGGCGTACATCGCGATGATGGGCCCGGACGGGCTGCGCGCCGCTACCGAGGGCGCGATCATCGGGGCGAACTACCTCGCCGCGCGGCTCGCCCCGCACTACCCGATCCTCTACACCGGACGGAACGGACTCGTCGCGCACGAGTGCATCGCCGACCTCCGCAAGATCACCAAGGAGACGGGGATCACCGCCGAGGACGTCGCCAAGCGGCTCATCGACTACGGCTTCCACGCCCCGACCCTGTCGTTCCCGGTGGCGGGCACGCTGATGATCGAGCCGACCGAGAGCGAGGACCTCGCCGAGCTCGACCGGTTCTGCGACGCGATGATCGAGATCCGGCGGGAGATCCGGCGGGTCGCCGACGCGGCCACGACCGCGACGACAACCCGCTGAAGAACGCCCCGCACACCGCCGCGCAGCTGCTCTCCGACGGCTGGAAGCACCCGTACACCCGCGAGGAGGCGGCCTACCCGCTCCCGGCGCTGCGCGACGGCAAGTACTGGCCGCCCGTCCGCCGCATCGACCAGGCGTACGGCGACCGCAACCTCGTCTGCTCCTGCCCGCCGCCCGAAGAGTTCGAGGACTGACCGCCCGAAGCGGCGCGCGGCGACCCCCTACTTCGGTAGGTGCCGCCGCCGCGGCGCGTCCGGCTACCTTGGCCCCGTGAACAGCGGAAAGCATCCTTGGGGCGGCGCCGCGGTGATGGTCGCGGCGACCGGGCTGCTCGCCGGGCTCAGCGTGTGGGGCACGGTGAGCGAGGGCGGGACGCGCGAGCGGCTCGTCCTCGACATCGCCGTCGCGGTCGTGGGCTGCGCGGCGTCGCCCGTCCTGCTGCGGCGGCCGGTCGGCGGCGCGCTCGGGCTGAGCGTGCTGGCGGCGCTGTCCCCGGCGGCGACCCCGGCGGCCACCGCCGGGGCCCTGCAGGTCGCGCAGAGCCGCCCGTTCCCGGCCGCCGTCGCGGTGGCCGCGGCGGGCGTCGCGGCGCACGCGGCGCAGGGACTGTGGCGGCTCAACTCGGGCATCTCGCTCGGCTGGTGGCTCGTGCTGATCGTCGTCGCGTACGCGGCCGCTCGTCGGCTGGGGCGCCCTCGCCCAGGCGCGCCGCGCGCTCATCGCCTCGCTGCGCGAGCGCGCGCCGCCGCCGAGGCCGAGCAGGGCCGCCGGGTCGCCGAGGCGCGGATGCTCGAACGGACCCGGATGGCGCGCGAGATGCACGACGTCCTCGCGCACCGGCTGTCGCTGCTCGCCACCTACGCGGGCGCGCTGGAGTACCGGCCGGACGCCCCGCCCGAGCGGCTCGCGCACGCGGCGGGCGTCGTCCGCACCGGCGTGCATCAGGCGCTGGAGGAACTCCGCGAGGTCATCGGCGTCCTGCGCGACGAGGAGCGCGACTTCGGCGACCGGCCGCAGCCCGTCCTGGCCGACGTGCCGCGCCTGGTCGAGGAGTCCCGCGACGCGGGGGCCGCGGTGACGCTGCGCGACGGGGTCGCCGAGGCGGCCTCCCTGCCGCCCGCCGCGGGCCGCGCCGCCTACCGCGTCGTCCAGGAGGGCCTCACCAACGCCCGCAAGCACGCCGCCGGGCTGCCCGTCCAGGTGACCCTGGAGGGACGGCCCGGCACGGACCTGGAGATCGACCTCCGCAACCCCCTCCCGCCGGACGGCGCCCCGCCGCTCACCGCCGGTTCCGGGACGGGCCTCGTCGGGCTCACCGAACGGGTGCGGCTCGCGGGCGGACTGCTCGACCACGAGACCGCCGGGGGAGAGTTTCGGCTCCGCGCCCGGCTACCATGGCCCGCGTGACCCGGCCGGTGCGCGTCCTGATCGTCGACGACGAACCCATGGTCCGCGCCGGGCTGACGATGATGCTGGACGGCGCGGACGGCATCGCCGTCGTGGGGGAGGCCGCCGACGGCGACGAGGTGTCCGCCGCCGCCGACGCGCACGCCCCCGACGTCGTCCTGATGGACCTGCGGATGCCGCGTGTCGACGGCATCACCGCCACCCGCCGGCTGCGGGCCCGCACCGACCCGCCCGAGGTCGCCGTGCTCACCACCTTCGACGGCGACGAGAACATCCTGCGGGCGCTGCGCGCGGGCGCCGCCGGGTACCTGCTGAAGGACACGCCGCCCGAGCGGCTCGTCCGGGCCGTGCACCGGGTCGCGTCCGGGGACCCGATCCTGTCCCCGCGGATCACCCGGCGGCTCATGGACCGCGCGATCGTCCAGGCCGGTGCCCACGAGCGGGCCCGCACCGCGCTCGACGCCCTCACGCCCCGCGAACGCGACGTGGTCGTCGCCGTCGCCCGCGGACGGGCGAACGCCGACATCGCCGCCGAACTGTTCGTGAGCCTGGCCACCGTGAAAGCCCACGTGTCGACCGTCCTCGACAAGCTCGGCCTCGACAACCGCACCCAGATCGCGCTGCTCGCCCACGACGCCGGACTCGCCTGAGCCCGGCACGGCGGCGAACACGCCAGAAGTCCCCGCAAAAGGTGACGGGTGTCGCCACGGGACGCGGCGGCTCCGGATCGCTAGGCTCGGTTCCGACCCCGACCCCCAGAGGGCAGAAGAGCACCGATGAGCGAGTCTCCGGAACCGGTACCGGCGGCCACCGAGCCCGCCGCGCACGACGAGCGGCGCGCCGCGCGGCGGGACGGGCACGGCCCCGACGCGGCCCGGCTGTGCGAGGAGGCCCGGGACCTCGCCGAGCGCGGCGAGTCCGGCGGCGCGCCGCGGGCCTGTTCGAGCGGTGCTCGCCCTCGGCGACACCCCGCACC
>NZ_MKJY01000162.1 GCF_001942465.1 Actinomadura sp. CNU-125 | reverse complement strand
ACCTGGCCGCGACCCGCGCCCACCGCGCGCAGCAGCGCCAGCTCCCGGACCCGGCCGCGCACCAGCATCGAGAACGTGTTGAAGATCAGGAAGGAGCCCACGAACACCGAGATCCCGGCGAACACCAGCAGGAACGTGCGGATCGCCGCGAGGACGCCGGTGAAGGAGGCGGCCCGCTCCCGCACCGACTCCGCGCCGGTGATCGCCTCCAGGCCGGACGGCAGCGCGGCCGCGACCGCGTCCCGCAGCCGTTCCGGCGGGACGCCGTCGGCGGCGTGCACCACGATCCGGTCGTAGGTGCCGGGGCGGTGCGCCAGCAGGCGCCCCGCCGCGTCCGGCGCGAACGCCGTCATCGACAGGACGCCGCCGAGTTCGCCGCCGCCGACCTCGAACAGGCCGGTCAGCCGGAAGGCGCGCGTGCCGGACGGCAGCGCGACCGTGACCCGGTCGCCCGTCCGGTACCCGGCGTCCGCGCCGGTGGCGATGTCGACCGCGACCTCGTCGGGTGCGGCCGGCGGCCGTCCCGACACCAGCCGGGCGGGGGACAGGTCGGCGTCGCCGTCCCACGCCACGCCCGTCTGCGGTTCGGCGCCCGCGATCCGGCCGGTCCGGTCGACGACGGCCGCGAACCCGGTGACGACGCCGTGCGCCTTCGCGACGCCGTCGACGCCCCGGACGGCCGCCAGCGCCGCCGCCGGGACGGGACGCGGCGACGCGCTCGGCCGCCCGGTGCCGAACGCCCGCGGCGTCCGGACGACGACGTCGTTGTCGCGCCCGAGGTCGGTGAACGCGCGGTCGAGCGAGCGGTCCAGCGTCGCGGAGAAGATCAGCGTGCCGGTGACGAACGCGACCCCGGCGACGACGGCGAGCAGCGACAGGGCGGGACGGGCGCGGTGCGCGGCCAGGCCGCGGAACACGAGCTTGACGAGCATGCGCCGAGCACACCCGGCGGACCCCCGCCGCCGGCAGCCCGGAACGTCGCGACCGGGCCCGCCGGACGGCCCGTCCGGTGCGACTTTCGTAGGGTGGCCCGGCGCGCCCCGCGGCGTACGGTGAACGGGTGAATCCGACCTCGCCGCGCCTCCGGGCGGGTCGCGTCCTCGCGCGGGCGCTGCCCGCCGGGCGTCCCCGCGACCGCGCCGCCGACGCCGCGGTCCTGCTGGCCGCCGGGGCGGTCTCCCTGCAGCCGCTGACCGAGTCGCCGACGCTGCTGCACCCGCGCGGCGGGATCGCGTTCGTCCTGCTCGCGGTGCCCGTCGCGGCGCTGGCCGTCCGGCGCCGCGCCCCGCTGCCGGTCGCGTGGATCTCGGTCGCGGCGGCCGTGCTGGTGTGGGCGGTCGAGGCGCCCGGCCGGGGACGCTGCTGCGCGTCGACGCCGACCTCGCGGTGGACCCCGTCCTGTGGTGGCCGCCCGCCGCGCCGTTCGCCGCCTACGCCGCGATGGCGTTCGGGACGCGGCCCGCGTGGGCCCGCGAGCTGCCCGTCGCCGCGTTCGCCGTCCCCCTGGTCGCCCTGGACGACGTGCTGCCCGACTCCGTGCTGCGGCAGATCGCGGCGCAGGAGACGAACGGCGTCGGCGGCATCGTGTTCCGCAGCGTCGTGGTCGTGGCGGGCGGCGCGCTGCTCGGCATGTACGCGGCCGCGCGCCGCCGCGTCGTCCATGGGCTGACGGAACGGGCGGAGCGGGCCGAACGGGAACGGCACCTGCTGGCCGAGCGGGCGCGCGCGCAGGAGCGCGCCAGGCTGGCCGCCGAGATCCACGACGTCGTCGCGCACCGGGTGACGCTGATGGTGCTGCAGGCGGGCGCGCTGCGGGTCCGCGCACCGGACGAGGGGGTGCGCGCGGCCGCCGAGGAGCTGCGCGGCACCGGCTGCCAGGCACTGGAGGAGCTGCGCGACGTCATCGGGCTGCTGCGCCGCGACCCCGGGGACGGGGACGGGGACGGCCGGGAGGCCGGGCTGGCGGAGCTGGTCGCCGAGTCCGCCGCGGTCGGCGTCCCGGTCGAACTGGACGAGCGCGGCGACCCGCCCGCCGCGTCGCCCGCCGTGGGACGCACCATGCGGCGGATCGTCCGGGAGGCGCTGACGAACGCCCGCAAGCACGCCCCGGGCGCGTCCGTCCGGGTGGAGGTCCGGTACGGGACGGGCGGGGTGCGGGTCGCCGTGCGCAACACCGCGCCGACCGGCGAACCGGACGCCGAACTGGCCGGCAGCGGGTCCGGGACGGGCCTGGCGGGGCTCCGCGAGCGCGTCGAGCTGATCGGCGGGACGTTCGCGGCGGGCCCGGACGGCGGCGGGTTCCGCGTCGCCGCCGAACTCCCGGCGTACGTGCCGCTCGCCGCGCCGGAGCCGCTGCCGTGACCGTCACCGTGCTGCTGGTGGACGACGAGCCGATGGTCTGCGCGCACCTGCGGACGATCCTCGGCGCCGACCCGCACGTCGAGGTCGTCGCGGAGGCCCACGACGGGGAGGAGGCCGTCGCCGCCGTCGTCCGGTACCGGCCGCACGTGGTCCTGATGGACCTGCGGATGCCCCGCGTGGACGGCATCGCCGCCACCGAGCGGATCACCGCGCTGCGCTCGCCGCCGGTCGTGGTCGCGCTGACGACGTTCGACGCCGACGAGTACGTCCTGCGGGCCCTGCGGGCGGGCGCCGCCGGGTTCCTGCTGAAGACGACGCCGCCGGAGGACCTGGCCCGGCTCGTCCGGGTCGCGGCGGACGGGCACACGGTGATGTCGCCCGCGCGACGGCGCGGCTGCTCGGCGCGGCCGCCGCGACCGCGGCCGAGCGGGCCCGCGCCGCCGCCCTCGCCGACGCCCTCACCGAGCGGGAGACGCAGGTGCTGGAATGCCTCGGCGAGGGGCTGCCGAACGCGCGGATCGCGGCGCGGCTGCGGCTCAGCGAAGCCACCGTGAAAGGGCACGTGTCCAGGCTGCTGGACAAGCTGGGCTGCGCCAACCGCACCCAGGCCGGGCTCCTCGCCCGCGAGATCGCGGGCGAGGAGCGGCGCTAGCGGTCAGCCGTCGGCGCGGTGGGCGTGCCGGACGGCCGCGCCGACGCGGACCGCGCGCACCAGCCACACCAGCGTCGCGATGCCGAGGACGGCGAGGAACCCGGTACCCGCGCCGACCGTGAACGTCAGCACGAGGAACACGCCGAGCAGCAGCGGGAACGCCGGGGGCGGCGGCCCGTGCCGGTGGTGCCGGTGGTGCCGCATGCGGTGCGGGCCCGCGTACATCATGCCCGGGTGCCCCCACGGCACCTGCCCGGGGACCGGCCCCGGGACGGGCGCGGGCCGCGGCTTCGCGGCGTCCGGCAGGCCGTGCGGGGGCGGCAGGTCCCGGACGAGCGCGCCCAGTTCGCCGCGCGTCTTCGCGGCCAGCGCGGCGTCCATGCGCTCGTCGAGTTCCGCGCGGTCGAGCCGTCCCGCGGCGAAGTGGTCGTGCAGCGCCACCACGACAGCGTCCCGCTCGGCGTCGCCGATGCGGAGCTCGTCGGTGCGGAGTTCGTCGGTGCGGGTCATGACTCCTCCCCGCGGGCGTCCGGGCCCGGGTCCTCGTCGTCGGCGAGGATGCGGTACAGGTCGCGGCGGGCCGTCGACAGGACGTCCCGTGCCCGGTCGACCTGCTCGGGGCGTCCCGAGTGGACGATCTGCATGACCGCGGCCCCCGTCTGCGCGGCCCGCTTGAACAGTTCGGGGACGCCCTCGCCGAAGTCCGGGGTCATCGCCGCCCACGGTTCGCGCAGGTCGTCGGCGTGCTCGTCGACGTAGGCGCGGCCCGCCTCGGTCAGCCGGTAGGTGCGGCGGCCGTCGGTCTCCGCGGCGGCGATCAGGCCCTCGTCGGCGAGCTGCTGGAGCGCCGGGTAGACCGCGCCGGGGCTCGGCCGCCACGCGTGCTCGCTGCGCTCGTCGATCTGCTGGATGACCTGGTAGCCGTTGCGCGGCTCCTCCGCGAGCAGCGCGAGGATCGCCGCGCGGACGTTGCCCTTGCGGGCCTTGCCCGCGCGGCCCCACGGACCGCCGCGCCGGCCGTGCGCCCAGGGCGGGCGCCCGCCGGGACCGCCCGGCCCGCCGAACCCGAACCCGCCGGGCGGCCCCCACGGACCCGGCCCGCCGGGCCCACCGGGGCCGCCGCCGAACATCGGTCCGAAACCCGGCATGTCGCCCCGGCCCCAAGGTCCCCCGTGCTTGTGACGCATGTTCTCCACCGCCTTCTGAGATCTCTCTTTGAGCTCTCGCGATACGACAACGATATATCGAAGACGTACGGAAGGACCAGTTTTGTTCCCGAAGATTCCCGAAGGAACCGGGCGGCCGTCCCGTCGACCGGACCGGGCGGCCGTACGACGGACCGGATCGGGCGGGTCGTCCCACAGGTCCGATCGGGCGAGATTTCCCGGACGGATCGGACGGAGGCCCCCTTCCGGGCGTGCTCGGACAAGATCCCCGATTCCGGTCACGGCCGTCTGACCTCGGAAAACCTGGGTAACAGGCGGATTGTGGGGGGACGATGGGGACACAGGACGCCGTGACGGCGCGCGACGCGGTCCTGACCCGGGAGGGGAACGCCGCCCGCGCCAACGCCTTCGGCGAGGTGCTGCTCGGGCTCGCGCTGTTCGCGCTGTACCTGCTCGTGGCGAAGCTGCCGGAGGTGCCCCGGGCGCGCGCGCCGCGCGCGCACACGGGGAGACCCTGTACGAGCTGGAGCGGGCGCTGCACATCGACGTGGAGCTTCCGCTCAACGAGTGGCTCGCGGGCCAGTCCGTCTTGCGGACACTGGCCAACTACGAGTACGCGATCACCTACGTGGCGAGCGCGCTCGCGCTGCTCGTCTGGCTGTTCCGGCGCCACCCCGAGCGGTACCGGACGGCCCGCACCGCGTTCGTCCTGCTCAACGTGATCGCCCTCGCCTGCTTCGCGCTCTACCCGGTGATGCCGCCGCGGCTCATGCCCGACCTCGGGTTCCTCGACACCGTCCGGCTCGGCGGCACCTGGGGATCGTGGGGGTCGCCGCTGGTCGAGCACGCCGACCGGTTCGCCGCGCTGCCGTCCCTGCACATGGCGTGGACGCTGTGGGTCGGCGTCGAACTGGCCCGGGTGAACGCGCACCGCTCCGTCCAGGCGCTCAACACCGTCCACATCATCGTCACCGGCTACGTCATCATGGCGACCGCGAACCACTTCCTGGTGGACGCGGTCGCGGCCGTCCCGCTCGTCGCCGTGTCGGTGTACGCGGCGGAACGGTTCGCGCGCCCGTCCGCCGAGCGCGTCCGCGCCCCGGACGCGTTCTTCCTCGCCGTCGAGACCGAGCGGGCGCCGCAGCACACCGGCGGCGTCATCATGCTCGACACGTCCGCCGATCCGGTGCACCGCGCCGACCTCATCCGCCTGGTCGCCGAGCGGATGGACCGGCTGCCCCGGTTCCGGCAGCGCCCGGACGGCGCCGGACGCTGGCGGCGGCCCGTCTGGCGCGACCAGGCGGCCCTCGACTGGGACTGGCACGTCGCCGAACGGCACGTCACCGGCATGGACGGGCTCCGCGAGGTGATCGCGCGCGTGCAGGCCGAGCCGTTCCCCCGCGACCGCCCGCTGTGGCGGATCATCCTCGTGCACGGCGCCGAACCGGGCCGCACCGCCGTCGTGTTCCTCATGCACCACGTCGTCGCGGACGGCGTCGGCGTCGTCGCGCAGGCCACCGCGCTGATGGAACCGCCGCAGGACCCGGCCCCGGCCGGGCCGCCGCGCGCCGCGTCCGCGCCGCGCTCACCGCCGCGGTCGGCACCGCCATCGGCCTCGGCCAGCTCGCCGCCGACGTCGCCCCGCCCGCCCGGCTGCCCGCCGCCGGCACCCCCGAACGCCGCTTCGGCACCCTGCACCTGCCGCTCGACCTGGTCCGCGACGTCGCGCGCCGGCACGGCGTCCGGGTGACGGACGTGGTGCTGTGCGCGGTCGCGGCGGCCTGCACCGCGTCGCCCGTCCGGGCGCCGACGAGCGCGGGACGTGCCGCGTCGGCGTCCCGCTGATGATGCGGGACCCCCGGCGGCGCGATGGAGGGCAACCACACCAGCGCCGTCATGGTCGACCTGCCGATCGGGGCGATGGCCGAGCCCGCGCGGCTCGCCGACATCGCCCGCCGCAGCACCGTGCTGCGGTCGGGGACCCGGGCGCTGGCCGCCTGGTTCGTGATGCGCCAGGCCGGACGGCTGATGCCGGTGCCGCTGCACGCCCGGTTCGCCCGCGCCGCCTACAGCGAGCGTTTCCTGCAGGGCATCGTGTCGAGCCTGCCGGGCCCGGGCGGCCCGCTGCGCCTGGCGGGCGCCCCGCTCGCCGCCGTCTACCCGGTCGTCCCGCTCGCCCCCGGCGCGCCGCCTCGCCGTCGCCGCCCTCGGCGTCTCCCGCGAGCTGTGCTTCGGCGTCTCCCTCGACCCCGGCCTCGTCGACGACGCCGACGCCCTCACCACCGCGATCGGCGCGGTCATCGAAGACCTCCGCACCGCCCCGAGCACCGAAACCCCGGCACCGCAGGGCTGAGCCCCGCGCCGGGACACCCGCCGTCCCGGTTGCCCCTGTTCCGGTCGCCCGCTGCCCTGGACGGCCGCTGCCTCGGGCGCCCGCTGCCTCGGGCGGGCGCGGCCTGAACGTGTGCGGTTGCGGTCTGGGCGGGTTCCGCCGTACCGCAGGGCTGAGCCCCGCGCCGGGCGGCGCGGGGCTCGGTGGCGGTCGCGTGCGGTCAGACGGCGCGCATGGCGCGGAGCGACTCCTTCAGCGAACCCATCGTCGCGAACACCGATGTCGGCTCGTAGCCGCAGTGCGCCATGCAGTTCGCGCAGCGCGGGTCGCGGCCCCGCCCGTAGGATTCCCAGTCGGTGTCGTCGAGCAGCTCCCGGTACGTGGCGGCGTAGCCGTCCTCCATCAGGTAGCAGGGACGCTGCCAGCCCTTGAGCGAGTACGACGGGATCGCCCACGCCGTGCAGGGGAAGTCGACCTTGCCCTCCAGGAAGTCGAGGAACAGGGGCGAGTGGTTGAACCGCCAGCGCTTGCGGTTGCCGTTCGCGAACGCCTTCTGGAACAGCGAGCGGGTCTCCTGGACGCCGAGGAAGTGCTCCTGGTCGGGCGCCTTCTCGTACGCGTACGCGGGCGAGATCATCATCTGGTCGACCCGCAGGTCGTCGTTGAGGTAGTTCAGCACGTCGATGACGGTCTGCGGGGTGTCGGTGTTGAACACCGTCGTGTTCGTCGTGACCCGGAACCCGCGTTCCTTGCACATGCGGATCGCGGCGACGGCCTCGTCGAACACGCCCTCCTTGCAGACGGACGCGTCGTGCCGTTCGCGGAGCCCGTCGATGTGCACCGCCCACGCGAAGTACCGGGACGGTTCGAACTGCTCGATCTTGCGCGGGATGAGCGCGGCGTTCGTGCACAGGAACACGTACCGCTTCATCCGGATCAGTTCGCCGACGAGCTCGCCGATCTTCGGGTGCATGAGCGGTTCGCCGCCCGCGATCGACACCATCGGGGCGCCGCACTCGCGGATCGCGGCGACGGCCTGCTCGACCGGCATCCGCTGCTTGAGGACGTCCGCCGGGTGCTGGATCTTGCCGCAGCCGGCGCAGGCGAGGTTGCAGGCGAACAGCGGCTCCAGTTCGACCAGCAGCGGGAACTTGTCCCGGCGGGCGAGCTTGTTCTTCAGCACGTACCCGCCGACGCGCAGGCTCTGGCGCAGTGGCATGCCCATGTCAGATCTCCCGGACGTACCGGCCGAGCGCGCTGACGGGGAACACCAGCCGGTACAGGTGGTAGTTGATGTAGAAGTCGCCGGGGAAGCCGGTGCCGGTGAAGTGGTCCTCGTCCCACGTGCCGTCCGGCCGCTGGTTCTCGACGAGCCACCGGACGCCCCGGTCGACGGCCGGGCCGCGTTCCCCGGCGGCGAGCAGGGCGAGCAGCGCCCACGCGGTCTGCGACGGGGTGGACGCGCCGCGCCCGATCCATCCCGGGTCGTCGTAGGAGCGCAGGTCCTCGCCCCAGCCGCCGTCGGCCCGCTGGTGGCGTTCCAGCCACCGGACGGCGCGGCGGATCGCGGGCCTGCCCGGCCGGACGCCCGCCGCGACCAGCGCGGGCACCACGGCGCCCGTCCCGTACACGTGGTTGGCGCCCCAGCGGCCGAACCACGAGCCGTCGTCCTCCTGCGCCTTCAGCAGCCACACGACGGCCCGCTGCACGGTGCGCGAGTCGGCCATGCCGCGTTCGGCGAGGGCCTCGACGACGTGCGCGGTGACGTCGGCGGACGGCGGGTCGATGACCTCGCCGAAGTCGCAGAACGGCAGGCGGCGGCAGAGTTCGCGGGTGTTGTCGGCGTCGAACGCGGCGAACCCGCCGTCCTTGGACGCCATCCCGGCCATCCAGCGGACGGCCCGTTCGATCGCGGGCTCCGCGCCGGCGTGGTCGACGCGGTCGAGCGCGAGGATCGCCTCGGCGGTGTCGTCGGTGTCGGGGTAGACGTCGTTGTCGAACTCGAACGCCCACCCGCCGGGCGGCAGGCCGGGGCGCCGCACCGACCAGTCGCCGGGTCCGGCGATCTCCTCGCCGAGGACCCAGTCGGCGGCGCGCCGCAGCGCCGGGTCGTCGGCGGGCGCGCCCGCGTCGGCGAGCGCGTTCATCGCCAGGACGGTGTCCCACACGGGCGACTGGCACGCCTCCAGGCGGCGGCCCCGCTCGTCGCGGATCGTGAACCGCTCCAGGCCGTCCAGCCCGCGCTTGATGACCGGGTGGTCGTTGCGGTAGCCGAGGAGGTGCAGCGCGATCAGCGAGTACACCCACGGCGGCTGGATGCCGCCCCAGCAGCCGTCCGCCTCCTGCCGCGCGACGATCCACTCCCCGGCGCGGCGCAGCGCCGCCTGCCGCAGGCCGCGGACCGGGCGCCGCTCGTACACGTGCAGCGCCCGGTCGAGCGCGTGGAACGCCTCGTCCCAGCCGGGCAGCCCCCGCCGGGACCGGCGGGCGGGCCGGGCGGCCCGCAGTTCCGGCAGGTCGAACGGCAGCGGCCGGACGGGACGCAGCGACCCCACGACGGTCAGCGGGACGATCGTCTGCCGCGCCCAGCACGCGAAGTCGTACACGTTCAGCGGGAACCAGCGCGGCAGGAACACCATCTCCGGCGGCAGCACCGGCAGGTCGTCCCACGACCACTCGCCGAACATCGCCAGCCAGAACCGGGTGAACACGCGCGTCTCCGCGACGCCGCCGTGCGCCCGGACGTACGCGGACGCCCGCGCCATGTGCGGCGCGTCGGGGGCGTCCCCGTCGAGCCGCAGCGCCACGTACGCCTCGACGGTGGTGGACAGGTCGGACGGGCCGCCGTGGAAGTTCGCCCACGTGCCGTCCGGCGCCTGCTGCGCGCGGATCCAGCGGGCCGCCTCGCGGGTGTCGTCGGCGGTGCGGACGTCGAGGAACTCGCGGAGCAGCAGGTCCTCGGCGTCCATCGTGACGTTCGTCTGGAGTTCGCCCTTCCACCAGCCCTCGGGGGACTGCAGGGCGAGCAGGTGCTCGCGGGCGGCGGCGAGCGTCTCGGCGGGCGTCCGCGCCGCCCCGGCCGCCTCGACCGTCCGGAGCGTCGCTGCCTTCTGTGGCGGTTTCTTCTGTTCCGGTGTCTTTTGTTCCGGTGTCTTTCCGGTCGGTTCCGTCGTCGTCATCAGTGATCCCGTCCTGTGACGAAATGGGCGATGTGCAGGAATTCGGCGCGGACGGGGGCGGGCAGCCCCGCCGCCGCGATCCGCGCTCCGGCGGCCTCGATGCGGCGCCCGGCCTCGGCCTCCGCCCAGGCCCGTCCGCCGGCCGCCTCGACGAGCCGCGCCATCTCCTCCAGCCGCGCGTCCTCTTCGTCGGTCTCCTCCTCGGACGCCTCGTCGTCCGGTTCGTCCGGGGCGGCGGGCGTCGCGTACAGCTCGGCGAGCCGCTCGGACTGCGCCGTCCCGGCGTTCAGCGCGGCGACCACGGGCAGCGAAAGCTTGCGCGACCGCAGGTCCGACAGCGCGGGCTTCCCGGTCACCTTCGGGTCGCCCCAGATGCCGAGCAGGTCGTCGACCAGCTGGAACGCGATGCCGAGCGCGGAGCCGAACTCGGCCAGCGCGGTGCACAGCGGCTCCGGCGCGCCGTCCAGCACGGCCCCGATCGAGCACGAGCACGCCAGCAGCGCCGCCGTCTTGTCCGACGCCATCGCGACGCACTCGTCCACGCCGATGATCCGCCGCGACTCGAACTCCAGGTCGCGGGCCTGCCCGCCGATGAGCCGCCGGGTCGCCGCCGACAGCTCCCGCGCGGCCCGTCCCGAACTCTGCCCGGGCGCCTCCAGCAGCACCTCCCCGGCCAGCGACAGCAGCGCGTCGCCCGCCAGGATCGCGTCGGCCGCGCCGAACACCGCCCACGCGGCGGGCCGGTGCCGCCGCGTCCGGTCGCCGTCCATGATGTCGTCGTGCAGCAGCGAGAACGCGTGCGTCAGCTCCACCGCGACGGCGCCCGGCAGCGCGCTCTCCTGCGGCGCGCCCGACGCGCCGCTCCGACAGCAGCGCCAGCGCGGGCCGCAGCGCCTTGCCCGCCGGGGCCGCCCGCGGGTGCCCCTCCGCGTCGGCCCAGCCGAGGTGGTAGGCCGCGACCCGGTAGGTGCGCGGGTCGAGGCGGCCGACCGCGGCGCGCAGCGCCCCGTCGACCAGCCCCCGGACATCGGTCATCGAGACCGGAACGGTCGTCACCGGTCCCTCACCCCCTCCAGGTGGCGGCGGACCAGCCGAGCGGCGGTCAGGCCGCTGCGCACTGCTCCCTCCATGGTGTCGGGCCAGCCCGTGTCGGTCCACGCGCCGGCCAGGAACAGTCCCGGGGCCCGCGTCGCCGCGGCCGGGCGCACCGCGCCGGTGCCGGGACGCTGCCGGAACGTCGCGCGCCGTTCCCGCGTCACGAACAGCTCCCGCACCCGGGCGTCGCGCGCCGCGGGCAGCAGCCGCGCCAGCTCCGGGACGAACCGGTCGCGCAGCTCCGCGGTCGGCCGGTCGATCCAGCGGTCGGCGGCCGACAGCGACACCGCCAGGTACTGGCCGTCCCGCAGCCCGCTCACGCCCGTCCGGTCGAAGATCCACTGGACGGGCGAGCCCACCGCCGCGGCGAACGGCTCGCCCATGACCGGACGGTCGTAGACGACGTGCACGTTGACGATCGGGCTCGAATCCAGCTCCCGCCAGCGCAGCGGGTCCGGCAGCGCCTCGGCGGGCAGCACCTTCGCGGCCGCGTCGTGCGGCACCGCGACGATCACCGCGTCCGCGCCGATCGGCACGCCGTCCACCACCACCTTCGGGTCGGCGGTGACCGCCTCGACCTTCGCCTTCAGCCGGACCGTGCCGCCCATCTCGGCGATGCGCCGCAGCGCCGGGCCGCCGTGCAGCTCCTCCAGCGGGACGATCGGGACGCCGATGTCGGCGGCGTCCGCGCGGCCGAACAGCGCGCGGCGGCACACCATCGCCGACAGCCCCAGCGCGGCGTCGTCCACGTCGGCGTTCAGCGACGCCGTGATGAACAATCCCCACAGCGCCTCGCGCGCCCACGGCCGCTGCCCCCGCGCCGCCAGCCACGGCCCGGCCGCGATCCGGTCCAGCCGCGCGTCGCCGGGGTCGAGGCCGCGCAGCGCGGCG
>NZ_MKJY01000161.1 GCF_001942465.1 Actinomadura sp. CNU-125 | reverse complement strand
GACATTCCGACACCGATCACCGCGAAGTGCATCACAGCGGCGGTGTCCTCTCGACCGGACGGGCGCGACCGGCCGGGGGCGGCGCGGGTTCCGGGACGGCGCGGCGCGCCCAGACGAGCGTGGTGGGCGGGGGCGGCGCCTCCTGCGGGACCACGGGGGTGGTGCGCAATGTCGCCGCCTGCACGGTGAAGCCCGCTTCGTCCAGGACGTCCACGATCTGCGGGACGCGGCTTTCGTTCGTCGTCGCCACGAAGCGGTGCAGAGCGCGCGCGGCACAGGCCCGGACGGAGGACGGTTCGGCGTCGGCGAGGAACACCGCGTCCGGGTCCGGAAGGTGATCGAGGACGGACGGGAGCGTGCCGCGCGACACCGCGACCCGCACGCGGCGGGCGCGGACGGCGGCGCGGATCCGCTCGCAGGAACGCGCGTCCGGCCCGACGGCGATCGCGGCCGCGCCGAACCGGGCGCATTCGGCCGCGACGGAGCCGTCGCCCGGCCCGATGTCCCACACCATGTCGCCCGTCCGCGGGCCCAGCCGGGCGAGGACGAGCGCGAGCACGGCGGCCGCACCGGCGCGTCGTCCGAGGCCCAGCCGTCCGGGCCGGGCGGGTGCGCGGCCCAGCCGGGGCCGTCCGGCGGGCGGCGTTCGTCGAGGACGAGCACGACCTGCGGGGCGTTCCACGGACGCGTCGTCGCCTCGGCCGGACGGACGCGCACGACGCGTTCGTCCGGTCCGTCGAGGTCCTCGCAGACGACGAACGTGCGCGGGGTCTGCGGGAACAGCGCGCGCGCCAGTTCGGCAGGGCCCGCGCCAGGGGCGGTGAGGACCGCGACCTTCGGGTGGGCGCGGCACGCGTTCACCGCACGCCGCAGCTCGTGCGCCGACACGATCAGCGCGTCTTCCCAGGGCAGGCAGGTCGCGCGCGCGCACGCGCGGACCACAAGGGATCCGTCCATGCCTACCGCGCCATACGCCCGAACATGCCGACCATGCGTTCCCCGGCGGCGTCCACCAGCACCACCTGGGCCGCCACTGACCCGGCCCGGCGCTCCAGCTCGCCCGCGGTGCGGCGGCACAGCTCGCGGCCGCACGGGCCGAGCCGTCCGGCGGACTCCCACAGCTCGTAGGCGCGCCCGGGTTCGGCGGCGGCGACCTCGTCGGCCAGCGCCGCGCCGCCGCGCCCGCCATGGCGGCGGTGATCTCGCCCAGCACCGGCCCGACGATCGCGGCCTGGTCGGCCAGCCCGGCGACGAGGACGACCTGCCGGAGCCCGCGCCCGGCGGCGTCCTCCAGCGCGTCCAGGTCGACCGGCGCGAAACAGCCGTCCGGCAGCTTCGGCAGCATCCGCCGGGCCGCGTCCCGCGCGCCGCCCCCGTACATCACCAGCGTGTCGTCCGTCATGCCCGTCCCTCCCGGTCGTGGGCGACGAGCTTCGCGGAGGGACGGTCCGCGGGCGGGCACGGCGCGCCGGGGGACGGCGGATCGATCAGCACGTCGGGCCGTGCGGCCGCGACGCCGCGCACACGCGTCCCGGAAGGCGGACGGGTCGCCGAGCGCGAACGCGACCGTGCGGGCACCGTCGTCCAGGGCGTCGAGCACGGCGGCGGCCGGGTCGCCGCCCACCCGCCGGACCCGGGTCGTGTGCGCGCGCACGGGAGCTTCGGGCGCGTCCGTCACGAGCACGGTGTCTGCCTCATGCAGCAGCCGCAGGGCCCGGACGGTGACGAGCTCGGGATCGCCTGGGCCGACGTCCACCGGCACGAGGCGCGGGGGCCCTGCGTCCTGCACGTCGGGCGCGGTGCGGCTGAACACGAACATGTCCTGGTTGACGCCGTCGGCGTCGCGCTCCCCGCCGCGCGCGCGTCCCTCCCTCCAGAAGCGTGCCTTCTCCGCCACCCGGATGGACGGCGCGTTGCTCGTGAGGGCCCGCAGCTCCACCCGGTACAGGCCGCAGTCGCGCAGCGCCCAGTCCGACACCAGGCGGAGCGCCTCGGTCGCGTACCCCTTCCCGCGCGCGCTTGGCCGCATCCCGTATCCGACCTCGCACGTCCCCTGCGCCCACTCGACCCTGAACAGTCCGATCGTGCCGATGAGCGCGCCGTCCTCGCCAGTGATGGCGAGGTGCAGGCCGAGGCCGTACTGCTGGACCTTGTGGACGCCCTCCCGCAGGAACCACGCGATCGTCTCGGCGTCCAGCGCGGTGGGGAAGTTCGGCGGCAGCCAGGTCTCCTGGGCGCGCATCACCTCGATCAGGACCGCGGCGTCGTCCAGGCCGAACGGCCGCAGGACGGTCCGCTCCCCCTCCAGGCGCACTTTTCCCTCGAAGGCGTTCAATCGCGCTCCCTACCGCAGGCGTGGACCATTCTGCTGGCGAACCAGGGCGACCCGGCCCAATGCAGGTGGAGGTAGGACGCAACACAGTCGCCCTGCACGAACCCCGCCGGACCGGACGTGGACCACTGCCAGGCGGCCGTGTCCCCGTGCGCGGGGTCCGTCACCGTGCGGTGGAACTCGTGACCGTGCAGCCGCTCGCCCGTCCGGGCGACAACGGAGTCGGCCACCGCCACGGCGGCACGATAGCCCAGGGTCAAGCGGGGGGCCATGGTCGCTTTGACACCGTCCAGGACGCCGCACATCGGCGCACCGTCCAGCTCCTGCGCGAGGTAAAGCAACCCTGCGCATTCGGCGTAGACGGGACGTCCCGCCCCGGCGAACGCGGCCAGTTCGGCGCGCAGCCGCCCGTTCGCGGCCAGCTCCGCCGCGTACACCTCGGGGAACCCGCCGCCGACGACGACGCCGCGCGTGCCGTCCGGCAGCGACTCGTCCCGCAGCGGGTCGAACCGGACGACGTCCGCGCCCGCGGCCGCCAGCAGCTCCTCGTTCTCCGCGTATCCGAACGTGAACGCCGCTCCCCCGGCCACCGCGACCCGGGGCCTCGGCCCGGCCGAGCCCTCGACCTCCGCCGCCGGGTCCCATGCCCCGGCGGAGATCGGCGGGGCCGACCGCGCGAGCGCCGACAGCGCGTCGAGGTCGCACGACGCCGCGACCAGCTCCCCGAGCCGCCGCACGCTCGCGACCGCGGCCGCGTCCCGTTCCGCCGCCGGGACCAGCCCCAGATGGCGGGACGGCGTCGCCGCGTCCTCGTGCCGCCGCAGCGCCCCGAGCACCGGCACGCCCAGGTCGTCGAGCGCGTCGCGGCACATCGCCTCGTGCGCGTCCGACCCGAGCCGGTTGAGGATCACGCCCCCGACGCGAACCGCCCCGAACGACCGGAAACCGTGCACGAGCGCCGCCACGGACCGTCCGGCCGCCGCCGAGGCGTCCACGACCAGCACCACGGGCGCGTCCAGCAGCGTCGCCACGTGCGCGGTGGACGCGAAGTCGCCGCCGCCGAAGTCGCCGCTGCCCGTGCGTCCGTCGTACAGGCCCATGACGCCCTCGACGATCGCGAGGTCCGCGCCCGCCGCCCCGTGCAGGAACAGCGGGACGACGCGCTCCTCCCCGGTGAGCCACGGATCCAGGTTGCGTCCGGGCCGCCCGGTGGCCAGCGCATGGTAGCCGGGGTCGATGTAGTCGGGCCCCACCTTGTGCGGTGAGACGGCCGCGCCCCGGCCCGCGAACGCCGCCATCAGCCCGGTCGCCACGGTCGTCTTGCCGCTCCCGGACGCCGGCGCCGCGATCACCAGCCGCGGAACGTTCACCACTCGATGCCCTTCTGCCCCTTCTGCCCGCGATCCATCGGATGCCGAACCTTGCCCATTTCCGTCACCAGATCGGCGTACTCGACCAGCCGCGGATCGGCGTCCCGTCCGGTGATCACCACGTGCTGGTTGCCTGGCCGCTCCCGGAGCGCCGCCACCACGTCGTCGACGTCCACCCATCCCCATTTCATCGGGTAGGTGAACTCGTCCAGGACGTAAAGGCGGTACGTCTCGGCCTGCAGATCCCGTTTGATCTGCTCCCAGCCCTCACGTGCGTCCGCAGCATGGTCTTCCTCGGACCCCGGCCGCTGGATCCACGACCATCCCTCGCCCATCTTGTGCCACGCGACCGGGCCTCCCTCCCCGGTCTGCCCATGCAGCCGCCCAAGCGCGCGCAGCGCGTTCTCCTCACCGATGCGCCACTTCGCCGACTTGACGAACTGGAACACCCCGATGGGCCACCCCTGGTTCCACGCCCGCAACGCCAATCCGAACGCCGCCGTCGACTTCCCCTTGCCAGGCCCCGTATGGACCATCACCAGCGGCTGGTTGCGCCGCTGCCTCGTCGTCAGCCCGTCCTCTGGGACGTACTCCGGCTTACCCTGCGGCATCCTCGACCCCTCTCCACGAACTCGACACTTCGTCCGGACGGACGGGACGGCCGCCGCGCGACCGGGCCGCCGCGCGGACCGTCCCCGGCCCCTGAAGGCGCCGGACCGGGCCCGTCACGCGGCGGGACGGGCGGCGCGGACCAGACCGGCGAGGGAGTCGGCGGCCAGGTCGTCCAGGCGGACGACCTCGGCGGCGAGGCGGGCGCCGAGCGCGGCGGCCAGGCCCAGCCGGACGGCGCCGGACTCGCAGTCGACGACCACCGAGGCGACGCCGGACAGGTGCGCGGCCGCGGCGGACGGGTCGGGGCCGTGGGTGGCGCGGCCGTCGGTGACCACGACCAGCAGCGGGCGCCGGGCCGGGTCGCGGAGCCGCTCCGCGCGCAGGACGTCCGCCGCGCGCAGCAACCCGGCCGAGAGCGGCGTCCGGCCGCCGGTGGGGAGGCGTTCGAGACGGCGCGCCCCGGCCTCCACCGACGACGTCGGCGGCAGCGCGAGGTCGGCCGCGGTGCCGCGGAACGTGATCAGGCCGACCTTGTCGCGTCGCTGGTAGGCGTCCAGGAGAAGGCTCAGGACGGCGCCCTTCACGGCACGCATGCGTGCGCGCGCGGCCATCGATCCGCTGGCGTCGACAACGAACAAGACCAGGTTGCCTTCGCGCCCGTCCCGGACGGTCTCGCGCAGGTCGCCCGGCCGGACGACCAGGCCCGCACCGTTCCGGCCCCGCGCGCGCTGGTGCGCGTGCCGCCGCGCGCAGCGTCGCGGTCAAGTGCAGCCCGCGCGCGCCCGGACGCGCACCCGAGACCCGTCCGTACGGGCTCCGCGCTTTGGAGCGGCGCCCCGGCGCGCCCGTCCCGACGCCGGGCACGGTGAACAGGCGCGGTTTGTAGGCGGCGTCCGCCGGTGCGGGCTCGCTTTCGGTGGATTCGCCTCCCCCGCCGCGGCCGTCCTCGTCGGGTGCCGAAGGCGGGGACTCGTCCGTCCCGGCGGCTTCCCCGGCCGCGTCCGGACGCGGCGCCCCGCCGCCGGGGCCGGGGCCGTCGTCGTCCGGCCCGTCCGGCCCGTCGGAGCCGCCTGCCCCGCCGGATCCGACCGTGTCGGCCGCCCCGTCCGCGCCATCCGTCCCGTCCGGGTCCCCCTGGTCGCCTTCGGGCGGGTCCGGGTCGGCGTGCTCGTCGAGGATCCGGTCCAGCTTGTCGGCGTCGAGGCCGGGGGCGTCGAACGGGTCGCGGCGGCGACGGTGCGGGAGGGCGAGGCGGGCGGCGGTCCGGACGTCGTCGGCGGTGACGGCCGGACGGTCGTGCCAGGCGGCGAGCGCGATCGCGGCGCGGGCGGTGACGAGGTCGGCGCGCAGGCCGTCGACCTCGAAGGACGCGCAGACCGCGGTGATCCGGCGGAGCGCGGCGTCGGTCAGTTCGACGCCGGGCAGGCGGTCGCGGGCCGCGGCGATGCGGACGGCGAGTTCGGCTTCGGCGTCCGCCCAGCCCGCGGCGAACGCGGCCGGATCGTCCTCGAAGCGGAGCCGCCGCCGGACGACCTCGGCGCGTTCGGCGGGATCGCGGGTGGCGGCGACCTCGACGGTGAGGCCGAACCGGTCGAGGAGCTGCGGGCGCAGCTCCCCCTCTTCGGGATTCATCGTGCCGACGAGGAGGAACCGGGCGGCGTGCCGTACCGAGACGCCCTCGCGCTCGACGTGCGACTCGCCCATCGCGGCGGCGTCCAGCAGCAGGTCGACGAGGTGGTCGTGCAGGAGGTTGACCTCGTCGACGTACAGGACGCCGCGGTGCGCGGCGGCGAGCAGGCCGGGTTCGAACGCGGTGACGCCCTCGGTCAGGGCGCGCTCGATGTCGAGGGAGCCGGTGAGGCGGTCCTCGGACGCGCCGACGGGCAGTTCGACGAGCCGGGCGGAACGTTCGCCGCCTGCGGTCTCGCCGCCTGCGGTCCCGCCCGCGTGCGGGCCGTCCGGGCAGCCGGGGTCGGGAGCGCCCGGGTCGCAGGAGAAGCGGCAGCCGGGGACGGCCGGCACCGGCGGGAGCAGGGCGGCCAGGGCCCGGACGATCGTCGACTTGGCGGTGCCCTTCTCCCCGCGGACCAGGACGCCTCCCACGCCCGGCGACACCGCGTTGATCAGCAGCGCGAGTTTGAGGTCGGCCATGCCGACGACGGCGGAGAAGGGGTACGCGGCAGGGGGCATCGCGGGTTCGTCCTTCCTCGGGTGTCCACGCCCGATGGCGGTACTGTCCGACGGCCGGAGTCTCCTGGCTCCCGGATCACCGCTCCCCCTCGGCCTTCCAGCACTGGTGCCGTGGCCCGTTCGAGAGGGAACTCCCCTGGTCACAGTTGCGGGACAGCCCCGGATTCGCACCGGGTTCCTCCGCTTCCGTCGCCCGCAAGGATCGCACACCGGCGCGCGGCGCGGGCAACGGCCCCGCACGGGACGCGGCCGGAACGCGGCCGGGACGCGGCCGGGACGCGGTCAGGACGGGGGCGCCTGCGGGATCGCGAACCACACGGCCTTGCCCCGGACGGACGGTCCGAGCCGCGACCGCGTCCGGCGCATCCCCCACCGGCCGTGCGCAAGTTCGCGGACTATGCCGAGGCCGCGGCCGCAGTCGCCGGACGTCCACGAGTAGCCGGGCAGCGCGGCGTCGGCGAGCGCGTCGAACACGGCGCAGCGGACCTCGCCGGTGCCCTCGCCGCCGGTGCCGTCGTCACCGAAGTACAGCCACAGTTCGTGCGGGCCGTGGTCGCCCGCGTGCTGGTGGGCGTTGGTGGCGAGCTCGCTGACCATCAGCTGGGCGTCGCCGATCACGTCGCGGGGGACGCCCAGTGCGGCGAGGGCGTCGCGCAGGACGCGGCGTGCGTGGCCCGCGCAGCCGGGGCCGCCGGGCAGCGCCCACACCCAGCCGGGACGGGTGCCGGCGGGGGCGCCCGGTTCGTCGATCATCGCATCGGCCATGTTCTGCACGGTGTGCCCTGTTCCGGCAGACCGTGCGTTGGTGTGCTCTGCGTTGGCGGGTTCTGTTTCCGGCGCGGGTTCGGGTCGGAACGCCGCGCCCGGGGCCGGTCCGGGCGCGGAGCGGGTTTCGGCCTCAACGGGTGCGTCCGCCGGTATGGGCCGGACGTCCGCAACGTGGGCTGACGAGGTCTTCACGGGTCCTCCCGCAACTTCATGCCAGGGGTGCGCGGCGGGGCTCGCTCGTCACTTTCGGTCCCCAAGCAGTCACGGATCCCAGCGTTACGTGAGATTCTCACCTTTGCAACTGCCTTCGGGAAATCGACCTGCCTTCGTACCCGGTTGCGGCAATCTCGTTGTGGCGCACCCCCCGAGTGAGGAGACTCGCCCCCATGACTTACCGACCCACCGTCCGCGGCCGCCGCCTGGCCCGCGAGATCCGCCGGCTGCGCGAGGAGCAGAAGCTCACGCTGCAGGAGGTCGCGGACCGGCTCGACTGGTCGCGGGCCACAATCTCCCGCCTCGAGACGGGCCAGACCCGCCCGAAACCGGGCGACATCGCCGACATCCTCGATCTGTACGGGGTGCCGAGCCCCGAACGCGACTCGCTGATCACGCTGTCGCGGCAGGCGGGCCAGCGCGGCTGGTGGACCGCCTACCAGGACGTGTTCGCGGGCAGCTATGTCGCGCTGGAGGACGAGGCGTCGCACATTCGCACGTGGGACCCGCAGCTCATCCACGGGCTGCTGCAGACCGAGCAGTACGCGCGCGCCGTCATCACCGCGGGGCGGCTGCTGCCGAACCCGGAGGACATCGAGCGCCGCATCTCCGCCCGCAAGCACCGGCAGGGCCTGCTGAACCGGGACACCGCGCCCCAGGTGCACGTGATCTTCGACGAGGGGGTGCTGCGGCGGCAGATCGGCGAGGAGGGCGTGATGCGCGGACAACTGGAGTCGCTCGTCGCCGCAGCGGATCGCCCAACGATCACCGTTCAGGTACTTCCGTACTCGGCGAGGGAGCATGCGGGCCTTGACGGACGTTTCACCATATTGTCGTATCCGGACCCCGCAGACCCCGATATCGCCTACGTAGAGGGCACCATGGGCGACGTTTACCTTGAGAGCGCGGAGGCAATAGCAAAACATAGGGACCGCTTTGATCTGATCAAGGCGGCCGCTCTGTCCACCGAGGAATCCGCGCACCTCATCGCCGAGGCAGCAAGGAGCAGCCCGTGACCAACCTGCAGCGCGACCTGACCGGGGCCGCCTGGCGCAAGTCCTCCCACAGCGGGAGCGGCGACCAGTGCGTCGAGGTGGCCCCCCTTCCCCGCGATCTGCGCGCTGTCCGCGACTCGAAGGACCCCGGCGGGCCGGCCATCGTGCTGACCCCCGCCGCCTTCGAATCCCTCCTGAGCATCGCCAGGGAGGCATAGCCGGGTGCGTCGAGGGGCCGCGGTCTCCCCGGGCCGCGGCCCCTCGCCATGCCCGGACGCCCGAAGGCCGCGCCGCCCGCACCCCCGCGCCGCCCGCACCCCCGCGACGTCCGTGTTCCCCGTGCCACCTTCCGGAAAAGTAGAACGTGTTCTACCATCGCGGGTGCGTCGTCAACGCGGACAAGGGGTGGATCGTGAGCACGGAGCTCAAGCTGGGCGTGAACGTCGGTTACTGGCAGAGCGAGCCGGAGGACCAGACCGAGACCGTGCTGGCGGCCGAACGCCTCGGCTACGACTCGGTCTTCACCGCCGAGGCGTACGGGTCGGACGCGTTCACCCCGCTGACCTGGTACGCGGCCCGGACGTCGCGGATCAAGCTCGGCACCGCCGTGGTGCAGATGTCGGCGCGCACGCCCGCCGCCACCGCGATGCACGCCCTCACCCTCGACGCGCTGTCGGGCGGACGGGTGATCCTCGGGCTCGGCGCGTCCGGCCCGCAGGTCGTCGAGGGCTGGTACGGGCAGCCGTTCCCGAAGCCGCTGGCCCGCACGCGCGAGTACCTCGACATCGTCCGGCGGGTGTGGCGCCGCGACGAGCCGGTGACGAGCGAGGGGCCGCACTACCCGCTGCCGCTGCCGGGCGGCGCGGGGCTCGGCAAGCCGCTGAAGTCGATCGTGCACCCGCTGCGCCCGGAGATCCCCGTCTACCTGGGCGCGGAGGGCCCGAAGAACGTCGCGCTCGCCGCCGGGGCGACGCAGGGCTGGCTGCCGCTGTTCGTCGACCCGGAGCAGATCGAGCCGGTCTTCGGCGCGTCGCTCGCCGGACGTCCGGACGGTTTCGAGATCGCGGCGACCGTGACCACGATCGTCACCGACGACCTGGCGTCCGCGCTCGAGTTCGCCAAGATCCCGCTCGCGTTCTACATCGGCGGGATGGGCGCCCGCGACCGCAACTTCCATCTCGACCTGATCGGCCGGCTCGGCTACGCGGAGCAGGCGGCGCGCGTCCAGGAGCTGTTCCTGGACGGCCGCCGCCAGGAGGCGATCAAGGCGGTGCCGGACGATCTCGCCGACTCGATCTCGCTCCTCGGGCCGATCGGGCGGATCAAGGAACGGCTGGCGCTCTGGCGCGACAGCCCGGTCACCACGCTGCTGATCGCCGGGGTGAAGGACGAGCCGACGCTGCGCGCCATCAAGGAAGCGGCCGACGGCTAGAACGCGTTCTCGCCGAGGAATTACCGCGGCGCCCCGCGTGCTGAACGGGATGAACCCCGAAGATCACACGTGGGAAGAGGGACACACGATGTCCGCGCAGGAAGACGCCGCCCGCCTGCTCGTCCGCACCCTGGAGGCAGAGGGCGTCGAGTACGTCTTCGGCATCCCCGGCGAAGAGAACATCCACTTCGTCAGCGCGCTGAACGACTCGTCGATCCGCTACGTCCTCGTCCGGCACGAGCAGGGCGCCGCTTTCATGGCCGAGATCTACGGCCGCCTCACCGGGAAGGCGGGCGTGGCGTCGGCGACGCTCGGGCCGGGCGCGATCAACCTGCAGCTCGGCGTCGCGGACGCCACCACCAACAGCACCCCGGTCGTCGCGATCTCCGCGCAGGTCGGGCTCGACCGCATCTACAAGGAGTCGCACCAGATCGTCGACCTGGTGTCGCTGTTCCGCCCGATCACCAAGTGGGCGGAGCTGGCGCCGCGCGCCGAGGCGCTCCCGGAGATGGTGCGCAAGGCGTTCAAGACCGCGCAGACCGAACGTCCCGGGGCCGTCTACCTGGCGATCCCCGAGGACGTCGAGTCGGCGACGGTCCCGGCCGGGCTGGCGCCGCTGCCGGTGAACGTCGTGCGCCCGCAGGAGCCGTCGCCGTCGCAGGTCGCGCGGGCCGCCGACGTCCTCGCGCTCGCGCGGCGCCCGATCGTCCTGGCGGGGCACGGCGCGACCCGGCACCGCGCGGGCGACGCGCTGGTGTACCTGTCGGAGCGGCTGGGCCTGCCGGTCGCGACGACGTTCAACGGCAAGGGCGTGTTCCCCGACGACCACCGCAACGCGCTCGGCGCGGTCGGGTTCATGCGGCACGACTACGTGAACTTCGGCTTCGACGAGGCCGACGTGCTCATCACCGTGGGCTACGAGCTGCAGGAATTCGACCCGGTCAAGATCAACCCGGACGGCGACAAGAAGATCGTCCACATCCATCCGTCGCCCGCCGAGGTCGACGACCACTACGCCGTCGAGGTCGGGATCCAGGGCGACATCGCCCGCTCCCTCTACGCGCTCACCGACGCGACCCACCGCAGGTTCGACGTGAACGGGACGGGTCGCAAGATCCGCGAGCTGATGCGGGCCGAGCTGGCCGAGGGCGCGACCGAGGACGGTTTCCCGCTCTCCCCCCGCCGCATCGTCGCCGACGTCCGCGCCGCGATGGGCCGCGAGGACATCGTGCTCGCCGACACCGGCGCGGTGAAGATGTGGATGGCGCGCATGTACCCGACGTACGAGCCGAACACGCTGCTGGTGTCGAACGGGCTGTCGTCCATGGGCTTCGCGGTGCCGGGCGCGATCGCCGCCAAGCTCGCCCGTCCCGACCGCAGGGTGCTGGCCGCGACCGGCGACGGCGCGTTCCTGATGAACTCGCAGGAGCTGGAGACGGCCGTCCGGGAGAACGTCCCGATCACCGTGCTGATCTGGGACGACTCGGCGTACGGGCTCATCGAGTGGAAGATGGACCTCGAACTCGGCCGCAGCTCGCACATCAAGTTCGGCAACCCCGACTTCGTGAAGTACGCGGAGAGCTTCGGCGCCCACGGGTACCGGGTCGAGTCGGCGGACGAGCTGCTGCCCACGCTGCGCAAGGCGCTCGCCGACGACGGCGTCTCCGTCGTCACCGTCCCGGTCGACTACTCCCACAACCTGCGCCTCACCGACAAGCTGGGCGAGCTGACCGACCCGTTCTGACCCCCGACCGCGCCCGGCGCCCGTCGGCCCCGCGCCGCGCCGCTAGCGTCGGGGTCCCGCCGGGCGGCGGCGATCTGCCGCCGGATGCCAGG
>NZ_MKJY01000160.1 GCF_001942465.1 Actinomadura sp. CNU-125 | reverse complement strand
CGGCGCCGACGTCGCCGAGACCGCGGCGCCCGACGCCCCGGCCCCGGACGCCCCGAAGGCCGCGCAAGACGAGCCGAAGGCCGCGCGGGACGAGCCGAAGGCCGCCGAGCGCGAGGACGAGTTCGCGCCGCGTCCCGAGTCGCGTCCGGCCGCGCAGAGCGAGGCCGAGCACGTCGCCGAGGACCTGCCGGTGCCGAACTACGACGAGGCGACCCTGCCGCAACTGCGCGCGCGCCTGCGCGGGCTGTCGGCGGACCAGGTGAAGCTGCTGCGCGAGTACGAGCGCACCCACGCGGGCCGCGAGGACATCATCAAGATGTACGAGCGCCGCATCGCGAAGCTGAACGGCCAGGGCTGAGGCGCGGCGGAACGCCCGGGAGGGGGACCTCCCGGGCCGTTCCGCTGTGCGGGGGGCGGGTCAGGCCGGGGCCGCGATGTCCTGGAACGTGTGGTCGATGTCGACGCGCTCCAGCGGCGCCAGGTGGCGGCGGCGCACCGCGAGGACGCCGATCGCGACGGCGCAGGCGGCGGCGCCGACGATGTACGGCAGGTGCGCGTCGACCTCCTCGGCGAGCTTCGTCGCGAAGTAGGGGGCGAGGGCGCCGCCCATCCAGCGGACGAAGTTGTACCCGGCGGACGCGACGGGCCGCGGGCTGTCGGAGACCTCCATCGCGGCCTCGGTGAACGCGGTGTTGTTCAGCCCGATCGGGATCCCGGACAGGATCGTGCAGACGACGATCCCGTCGCGTCCGAGGAACGCGAGTCCGAGCTGGAACAGGATCAGCAGGCCCAGCCCCAGGTACATGACGTGGACCGTTCCAATACGGCGCTGCAGGGCGGGCGCGCCGAACACGGAGGCGAGCGCGACCATCACGCCCCACCCGAAGAACACCAGGCCGATGCCGTGCGCGCTCATCCCGAGGACGAACGGCGTGAAGGCGAGGACCGTGAAGAACGCGTAGTTGTAGAACAGCGCGGTGAACGCGGTCGTCGACAGGCCGCCGTGGGCGAGCGCGCGGATCGGCGCGGTCAGCCGGGTCTTCTCCGGCGGCTTGGGCGGGGCCTTGAGCAGCGTGGTGATGAGCAGGAACCCGACGGCCATCAGGACCGCGGTGCCGAAGAACGGGAACCGCCAGTTCAGGTCGCCGAGCAGCGCGCCGACGAGCGGGCCGAGCGAGATGCCGAGGCCGAGCGCGGCCTCGTACAGGATGATGGCCTTCTCGGCGCCGCCGCTGGCCGCGCCCACGATGACGGCGAGCGCGGTGGCGACGAACAGCGCGTTGCCGAGGCCCCAGCCGGCGCGGAAGCCGACGAGCTGCCCGACGGTGTCGGACGTCCCGGCGAGCGCGGCGAACGCGACGACCAGCGCGAGCCCGATCAGCAGGGTCCGCTTGCCGCCGATCCGGCTGGACACCCAGCCGGTGATCAGCATCGCCACGGCGGTGATCAGGAAGTAGCTGGTGAACAGGAGCGACACCTGGCTGGGCGAGGCGTCGAGGTTCTCGGCGATGGCGGGCAGGATGGGGTCGACCAGCCCGATGCCCATGAAGGCGACGACGGCGGCGAAGGCGGTCGCCCACACCGACATGGGCTGCCGCAGGATTCCTCCGCCCCGGCCGCCGCCTTCGGCGCGGCGCGCCTCAGGGGGCCGTGCGTGCATGGCTCTTTCCTCTCAGGCGTTCATCCGGCCGAGAAGAGCTTGTCGAGGGCGGGCATGGCCGCGGCGACGGCCGCGCGCTCCTCCCCGGTCAGTCCCGCGAACCGGTCCGCCAGGTAGTCGATCCGGCGCTCGCGGCCCGCCGCCAGGACGTCCCGTCCGGTCGCGGTGAGCCGGGCGGTGACGACGCGGGCGTCCGAGCCGTCCCGGCCGCGCTCGACGAGTGCGTCGCGCTCCAGCCGGTTGATCTGCGCGGTCATCGTCGCATCCGGACGCCGTGTTCGGCGGCGAGCCCGGTCATCCGCCGCGGCCCGTGCTCAAGGGAGCCGAGCACGGACAGCTGCTGCGCGGTGACCGGCTGGTCGGCGGTGGCGCGGCGCAGCATGAGCACGACGTGCCGCAGCCGCTGGTTCAGCTGCTCGGCGAGCTCGCGTTCGGGGACGGTCACGGTCTCTCTCCTCGGAATTACTTAGCCAGACTAAGTTAGTGGAGCTAACTTTTGAAGGGACGGAGCGTGTCTCCCGCGTCACACGCAATAGGCTGCCGGACATGGCGATGGAGACGACGGCCGAATCCCCGGTCCCGGTACGGACGGTCCTGCAGGCGGTCGGCGGCTGGATCGGCAAGCTGGGCCGCATCTGGGTCGAGGGGCAGATCACCGACCTGAACGCCCGCGGCGGCACCGTCTACATGACGCTGCGCGACCCGGTGGCGAACATGTCGGTACGGCTCGTCGGGCAGCGCGGCGTCGTCGAGGCCGCGGGCCCCGCCGTGACGGACGGCGCACGCGTCGTCGTCCACGCCAAACCGGACTTCTGGATCAACCGGGGCACCTTCTCGCTCAGCGTCCTGGAGATCCGGCCGATCGGCGTCGGCGAACTCCTCGCCCGCCTCGAACGCCTCAAGAAGACGCTCGCCGCCGAGGGCCTGTTCCGGCCCGAGCGCAAACGCCCGCTGCCGTTCCTGCCCGGCCGGATCGGGCTGATCTGCGGGCGCGAGTCCGACGCCGAGCACGACGTCCTGCAGAACGCGCGGCGGCGCTGGCCCGCGGTCGCGTTCCGCGTGGAGAACACCGCCGTGCAGGGCTCCTACGCGGTCGGCGAGGTGATGACGGCGCTGCGCACGCTGGACGCCGATCCCGAGATCGATGTGATCATCATCGCGCGCGGCGGCGGCGCGATGGAAGACCTGCTGCCGTTCTCCGACGAGGCGCTCGTGCGCGCCGTGTCGACGGCCCGCACCCCCGTCGTCAGCGCGATCGGCCACGAGCAGGACACGCCGCTGCTCGACCTCGTCGCCGACGTCCGCGCGTCCACCCCGACCGACGCGGCGAAGAAGGCCGTCCCGGACGTGCGCGAGCAGCTCCAGCTCGTCCGGCAGCTGCGCGACCGGGGCCGCCGCTGCATCGCCGGTGGGCTGGAACGGGAACTGGCATGGCTGAAGGCCGTCCGGTCGCGGCCCGCGCTGGCCGACCCGGTCCGGGAGATCGAACGGCAGTCCGAGCAGGTCACGGCGCTGCGCGACCGGTCGCGCCGGTGCCTGTCCGGCGCGCTCGACCGGGCCGGCGACCAGCTGTCGCACACCCGCGCCCGGCTGCTGGCGCTCTCCCCCGCCGCGACGCTCGACCGCGGGTACGCGATCGTCCAGCTCGCGGACGGCGCGGTCGTGCGGGACGCCGCGTCCGTACCGGCCGGCGCGGACCTCACCGTGCGCGTCGCGTCCGGACGCTCGGCGCGACCGCCGCGGGCCCCCTCGACGACGACCCCGCCGGGCAGGCGAAGCCGTAGGGTGGGGCGGGTGTCGGAGAACGAGGAGAGGGCCGGCAGGCCCTCGTACGAGCAGGCGCGCGACGAGCTGGCCGACGTGGTGAAGCGGCTGGAGGCCGGCGGGCTCACCCTGGAGGAGTCGCTCGCGCTGTGGGAGCGCGGCGAGAAGCTCGCGGCGCTCTGCGAGGAATGGCTGGAGGGCGCCCGCGCCCGGCTGGCCGCCGCGATGGCGCAGCCCGAGGACGGCGGCACCGGCGCGCCGTTCTGACGTCAGGGAGCGTCGGGGGTCGCGGACGCGCCGGACGACGCGGGACTCGACGGGTCGATCCCGCCGCCCTTCGGCTGCGTCTTCAGCGACCCGGCCAGCACCGCCAGCTCCTCGTACGTCGCGGTCCCGGTCACCACGAGGCTGACCCCGCCCGGAAGCGTCCGCGCGAGGGAGTTCGCCTCCTTGTCGGCCCGGTGGTACTTCTTCCACGTGTTCCCGGCGACCTGCATGGTCCCCAGCGGCTTGCTGCTGTTGGTCATCCGCGGGACGTACTCGGACGCCGTCTCGTCGCTCTGTTCGAGCGCCGCGTACTCGTCGCTCGGCGTGACGAACCCCAGATGCCACGCGACGGGCTCGCCCGCCTCGCCGTCCAGCCCGTGCACCCGCGAACTCGTCGGCCGCCAGCCGGCCGGCAGCCCCTCCGGGGAGTGCACCTCGAACGGGGCGTCGTTGCGCATCACCCACAGTTGCGACCCGTAGTCGACCGTCGGCAGGATCTGCTCGTCGGCGCGCGGCGTGACCACGAAGATCATCAGCGCCAGGATCAGGGACGCGCCCATCGCCAGCGAGAAACCGCCGAGCCCGGTGGTCAGCCGCTTGTGCACGCCCGGGCTGACCGGGATCGGCCGCGGGCCCGCCTCGGTCCCGGAGGCCGCGGCCCCCTCCGTGGCGTCCGCGCTCGCCGGAGCCGCCTCGGTCTCGGTGTCAGGGGTCTTGTCGGTCACCCTTTCAGGATCCCCTACGGTTCCGGCTGCTTCAGACAGGGGGTGCGGTACGCGGGTTCCGGATCGTCCCGACGATCCCCATGATCTCGTCGGCGAGCCGCCGCGCGGCGTCCTCGTCCTCCAGCAGTGAGATGTCGGACACGGCGCCCGCCATCGCCCCGGTCAGCACGATCACCAGCGCCTCGTCCACGCCGCCGTCGGCGGTGTGGAACAGCGCGGCGTTGCGGCGGGCCCACTTGCCGAGCCGCTGCCGCATCGCGCGGTCGAACCCGGGCGGGCCGTCGCCGGAGATGAACAGCCGCGAGACGTCCCGTTCCTCCAGGCAGCCGTCGAGGTAGGCGCCCGCCCCGGCGATGAACTGCCGCATCGGGTCGGCCTCCCCGGCGTCCCGCACGGCGCTGATCGCCTTGCGGGTGCGCTCCTGCTGCCTGCCCTGGAACTCCTCGAACAGCGTCAGGTACAGGTCGGCTTTGCCGTTGAAATGGTGGTACAGGCTGCCGACGCTGGCCCCGGCCTTCGCGACGATGTCGGTGACCGCGGCCTGCGCGAACCCTGACTCGCAGAAGACGTCCCGCGCCGCGGCCAGCAGGGCCCCGCGCGTGGCGGCCCCGCGGTCGGACGTCCGCGCGGGCGTCCCGGCGGCGCCGTTCTGTGTCACCTCGCCGGAGGGAACGTCGATGTCGCTGCTCATGAGCCCAGAGATTACGCCCTCTCCCGGTGGGAAACGATCCCTTGCCCGCAGGACCGTCCGATTGCCGCCGCCGGTTCCCTGCACACTCCGGCTGGTCTGGTCCAATTTGTGACCCGGCGTCGGCCAACGGAGAATCCGAGTCACCATCGACCGAAAGGGCCGCCGCGACATGTCCGAAGAAAACACCGTCTCCTCCCCGCTGACGACCGACCCCGCGGCGCCCGACCGCAACCTGGCGATGGAGCTCGTCCGGGTGACCGAGGCCGCCGCCATGGCCGCCGCCCGCTGGGTGGGGCGCGGCGACAAGAACGGGGCGGACGGCGCGGCGGTCAACGCCATGCGCCAGCTGATCAACACCGTGTCCATGAAGGGCGTCGTGGTGATCGGCGAGGGCGAGAAGGACAACGCCCCGATGCTCTACAACGGCGAGGAGGTCGGCAACGGCGGCGCCGAGTGCGACGTCGCGGTGGACCCGGTCGACGGCACCCGCCTCACCGCGCTCGGGATGAGCAACGCGATCGCCGTGCTCTCCGTCGCGCCGCGCGGGTCGATGTTCGACCCGTCCGCCGTCTTCTACATGGAGAAGCTCGTCACCGGGCCCGAGGCCGCCGACGTCGTCGACATCGACCGCCCGATCGGCGACAACATCCGCGCGATCGCCCGCGCGAAGGGGTCCGCGCCGAACGACGTGACCGTCTGCATCCTGGACCGTCCGCGGCACGAGGGGATCGTCAAGGAGGTCCGCGAGGCGGGGGCCCGCATCAAGTTCATCATGGACGGCGACGTGGCCGGCGCCATCATGGCGTCCCGTCCCGGCACCGGCGTCGACCTCCTCCTCGGCATCGGCGGCACCCCGGAGGGCATCATCGCCGCGTGCGCGATCAAGGCGCTCGGCGGCGTGATCCAGGGCCGGCTGTGGCCGCAGGACGAGGAGGAGCGGCAGAAGGCCATCGACGCGGGCCACGACCTCGGCCGCGTCCTGACCACCGACGACCTCGTCACCTCCGACGACGTCTTCTTCGCCGCGACGGGCATCACCGACGGCGAACTCGTCGACGGCGTCCGCTACGACAAGGGCACCGCGATCACGCACTCCCTCGTCATGCGCTCGCGCAGCGGCACGATCCGTACCGTCTCCAGCGAGCACAAGCTGTCGAAGCTGCGGGCCTACAGCGCGATCAACTTCGACGCGGCCGTCTGACGGACACGGGCCCGGCCTGCTCGCCTGACGGCTCGCAGGCCGGGCCGGAGGACTTCACCGCCCGCACCGTGTAGCGGCCCGGCCACATTCCTGAGCCCGCAGGCCGACTGGGAAGCCTCGCCCCCACGGAGCGGAGCCCAACCCCGCCCTCCAACACCGCCCTCCAACCCCGTAGGCCGGGCCGGAGGCCGTGCCCGCGCAGCGGGGCGTCCGGCTCTGGCCCCTGGCCCGCAGGCCGGGCCGGAGGACTTCACCGCCCGCACCGTGTAGCGGCCCGGCCACATTCCTGAGCTCGCAGGCCGGAGGACTTCGGCGGCCGCACGATGGAACGCCCCGGCCACGTTCGGAGGCCGGACGGGCGGGTCAGCCTCGGGTGAGGCGGGAGCGGACGCGTTGGCGGAACGTTCGTTTGGGGGCCCGGGCGCGGACGGAGCCGAACAGCAGGGTGCCGGCGACCTCGATGGTGGGGCCGTCGGGGGCGGGGCGGGTGCGGACCTCGCGGGGGCTGAGGATCGTGCGGCCGGTGACGTCGACGCGGACGCCGTCGGGGACGAGGAGGCGGACGCGGCCCGCGAGGACGAGCGAGTCGAGGACGATGTGGCGGCGCTGCAGGACGGCTTCGCGCAGATCGAGTTCGACGGTGCCGAAGAGGGCGACGAGGGGGAGCTTGACGGGGACGACCCAGCGGCCCTCGCGGCGGGTGCGGCCGAAGACGACGGAGACGGGGCGGTCGTCCACCAGGATCGGCTGGGCCTCCTCCGGGGAGAGGTCGCCGGTGAGGCCGGTGAGTTCGCCGAGGGTGCGGGCGGCGTAGGCGGCGGTGGTGCGTTCGCCGTGTTCGGCCATCGTGAGGCGGCCGTCGGCGAGCGCTTCGCCGAGGACGGCGACGACGCGTTCCCGGTCGGCGTCGGACGCGCGCAGGTCGCGGACGCGCGTCGCCTGTTCGGCGGCCGGGCGGGAGGGGAAGTCCACTCCTAGAGATTAACGGGCGGAGCGGCGGGGGCCACGGAAAACGGGTGGGGATTTGTCCACGTCGATACCTAGAGTGCCCCTATGACCTTGCAACGTGCACCGGAGGAGGTCGCGGCCGGGTCCGCGGCGGCGATCAGCCTGCGGGGCGTCGTGAAGCGGTTCGGCGACTTCACGGCGGTGGACGGGCTCGATCTGGAGGTGCCGTCCGGCGTCTGCCTGGGGTTGCTCGGCCCGAACGGGGCGGGGAAGTCGACGACGATGAAGATGCTGACGGCGCAGGCGTTGCCGACCGAGGGAACGATCGAGGTGCTGGGGTTCCCGGTGCCGCGGGAGTCCAAGCGCGCGCGGGCCGCGATGGGCGTCGTCCCGCAGCAGGACAACCTCGACGAGGAGTTGACGGCCCGGGAGAACCTGGAGGTGTTCGCGCACCTGTACCGGGTGCCGCGCAAGGAGCGGCGGCGGGCGGTCGACGACGCGCTGGCGATCGCGCACCTGACCGGGCGGCAGCGGACCAAGGTGGACGATCTGTCGGGCGGGATGCGGCGCAGGCTGCTGATCGCGCGGGGGCTGGTGCACCGGCCGCGGCTGGTGCTGCTGGACGAGCCGACCGTGGGCCTCGACCCGCAGGTGCGGGCGGAGCTGTGGGGGCTGATCGACGGGCTGCGCGCGCAGGGCACGACGGTGCTGATGTCGACGCACTACATCGAGGAGGCCGAGCGGCTGGCGGACGAGTGCGCGCTGATGTCGCACGGGAAGGTGATCGCCCGGGGGACGCCGGCGGAGCTGGTCGCCGAGTACGCGGGCGAGCGGGTGGTGGAGCACTACGGTCCGCCGGACCGGCTGGCGGAGGTGGAGCGGCTCGCGCGGGCGGCGGGGCTGCCGACGCGGCGGACGGGCCCGTCGGTGTCGGTGCTGAAGGCCGAGACGATCGCGCGCCGCTGGCGGACGGGTTGGGCGCGGACGGCGTGGGACGTGCGGCCAATCTGGAAGACGTGTTCGTGGTGCTGACCGGGGAGAACGTGGAATGAACGGCGTGGGGGCGGAGCGGCTGCGCCGGTTCGAGATGGCGCCCGTCCGGGGCGTGTGGCGGCACGAGCTGGCGCTGTTCAAGCGGTACTGGACGTCGCAGTCGTTCGCGTCGATGGTGGAGCCGACGTTCTTCCTGCTGTGCTTCGGCTACGGGTTCGGGTCGATGGTCGCGGCGATCGGCGACTACCGGTACCTGGACTTCGTGGCGACGGGCGTGGTGGGGACGGCGGCGCTGTTCACGTCGGTGTTCCCGGGGATGTTCAACGGCTACATCCGGCGGGTGTTCCAGCACACCTACGACGGGATGCTGGCGGCGCCGGTGGACGTGCACGAGCTGGTCACCGCGGAGGCGTCGTGGATCGCGGCGAAGTCGGCGGTGTACTCGTGCACGCCGCTGATCGTGGCGCTGTTCTTCGGCCTGGATCCGTCGTTCGGGATGCTGCTGGTGCCGGTGGCGACGTTCTTCACGGCGCTGGGTTTCGGCCTGTTCGGGATGTGGGCGTCGTCGGTCGTGCCGTCGATCAACTCGTTCGACTACGTGATCACGGGCGTGGTGACGCCGCTGTTCCTGATCGCGGGGACGTTCTTCCCGGTGGACGCCCTGCCGGCCTGGGCGGAGACGGCGTCGAAGATCAATCCGCTGTATCACTGCGTGCAGCTGGTGCGGCACATGGTGTTCGGGCTCGAACCGCTCGCGGATCTCGGCCATCTGGGCGTCCTGGCGGCGTTCGCGGCGCTGATGTGGGCACTCGCGGTCCGGGGGATGCGCCGCAAGCTGATTGACTGACGGGTTCCCGCCTCTCTACCCTGACGCGAATCTTCCTCACGTTGGAGAGGCGGCCGCATGGACGCCAGGGACCGCCGGGCGCGCGCGTCGACGTACACGGCGTTCGCCGTGCAGGGGCTGTGCTTCGCGTCGCTGGTGACGCAGGTGCCGCGGCTCCAGGACGCGCATCACCTCAGCGACGCGACGCTGTCGCTGGTGCTGCTGATGGTCCCGCTGGTCGCGGGCGTGGGCAGCGTCGCGTCCGGCGCCCTGTTCCGCCGGATCGGCAGCGGGCCGGTGCTGCGGGTGTCGCAGCCCGCGGTGGCCCTGACGATCGTGCTGATCGGGCTGACCGGCGACAACGACCCCGCCCTGTACGGGGCGGTCGCGCTGTTCGGCCTGTTCGTCGGTGCGGTGGACGCGTCGATGAACGCGCAGGCCGTCGCGGTGGAGCGGCGGTACGGGATGAGCCTGATCACCGGCTTCTACGCGGTGTGGAGCGTCGCGGGGATCCTCGGCGGGCTGTGGGCGTCGCTGGGCAACGGCCTCGACCTGCCGCTCGCCGCCGGGTTCGGCATCGCCGCCGCCATCGGGATCGCGGCGTCGCTGGCGACCGGCCACGGCCTGTACCGGCGCGCGGAGGAGGGCGACGGACCGTCCGCGGACGAGCTGAAGGCGGCCGGGCGGCGGGTGCCGTGGCGGCCGATCCTGGTGGTGGGCGCCGCGATGGCGGTCGCGTACCTGGCCGACTCGGCGATCTCCAGCTACGGCGCCAAGTACCTCGACGACGAACTGGGCGGGTCCGACTGGGTGGCGCCGCTCGGCTACGTCGGCTACCAGGTCGCGATGGTGGTCAGCCGGGCGGTCGCCGACCTGGCGGTGCGCCGCTCCGGCGCGGTGCGGGTGGTGCGGCTCGGCGGCGCCGTCGGCCTCGCCGGGATGATCGGGGTGGTGGCCGCGCCGAACGCGCCCGCCGCGATCGCGGCGTTCGCGGTCGCCGGGCTGGGCCTCAGCGTGATCGCGCCGGTGTCGTTCACCGCCGCCGGACGGGTGGACCCGACGGGCCTCGGCGTCGCCGTGGCCCGGGTCAACATCTTCAACTACGTCGGGTTCGTGCTGGGCGCCGCCGTGGTGGGGGCGGTGGAGCCGCTGAGCGCCGACCACGGCCTGCGGCTCGCGTTCACCGTCCCGACGGTCCTGGTGCTGGTGGTGTTCGCGACGGCGAAGGGCTTCGCCCCGGCTCCGGTGCCGCGCCCGGGAGCGGGCGCCGGTCCGGACGCCGCGGTGCCGCGCCGTCCGGCCGAGCCCACCGCCACCTGACCTCGGCCCTCAGGACTCTTCGAGGGCGGCCACCGCTCGCTCGCCTTCGGTCTGCGCCTCCTCGGGAGTCATGTCCGTGAGCGCCCGGGAGAGCGCGACCTCGGCCGCGTCGGCCGCCGCGCGCAGCGTCACCGCGTGCTCCTGCGCCCGCGCGAGGTCGCCCAGGCCGACGCAGTCGAAGGCGACCTGTCCGTCGTGCACGGCCATCTTCAGCTGCCGCGCGGCCTCTTCCAGACTCATCCGTACCTCCTACACCGGGAAACCTTCTCCTACCCCTGAGCACCGTTGGCAACCGCTTGACCGAGCAGTTCCGCCGCGTTGACCAGGTGCCCCTCCCCCAGCCCCGCGTAGCCGAGGACGAGCGCCGGACGCGCGTGCGCGGCCCGTCCGGGCGACCACATCGGCCGGGCGCCCGCCACCGACAGCCCGGCCCGGGACGCGCGGTCGATCACCCGCTCCTCGTCGCAGCCCGGCGGCAGCTCCACGTAGAGGTGGATTCCCGCCGAAACGCCATGAACACGGGCGCCGGGTACGTGCCGCCGGATCGCGTCGGCGAGGGCGTCCCGGCGGACCCGGTAGCGGCGCCGCATGGCGCGCAGGTGCCGGTCGTAGCCGCCGCCGCGCAGATACTCGGCGAGCGTGTACTGCGGCAGGACGGGCGTACCGAGGTCGGTGTGCAGGCGGTGCGTCCGCAGCCGGGCGGCGAGCGGCGGCGGGAGGGCCGCCCAGCCGAGCCGGATCGCGGGCGCGAGCGCCTTGCTGACCGAGCCGAGCAGCACCACCCGTTCGGGATCGATGCCCTGGAGGCAGCCGACGGGTTCGCGGTCGTAGCGGAACTCGGCGTCGTAGTCGTCCTCGATGATCAGCCCGTCGCGCTCCCGCGCCCACGCGATCAGCCGGGCCCGGCGGGCCGCGGACAGCACGACGCCGGTCGGGTACTGGTGCGCGGGCGTGACGAGCACCACCCGCGCGTCCGTCCGGGCCAGGGCGGCGACGTCGATGCCCTGCTCGTCCACGGGGACGCGCGCGAGCCGGACGCCGGTGGACTGCAGCATCGGGAGCTGCCGGGCGCTCGTCGGGTCCTCGACGGCGAGGACGGCGCGTCCGTTCGCCCGCAGCAGCCGGGCCAGCGCCGACAGGGCGTGCGCCACCCCGTTGGTGATCACGATCCGGTCGGGGTCGGTGTGCGCCGCGCGCACCCGTCCGAGGTACCCGGCCAGCTCGGCGCGCAGGACGAACGCGCCCGCGGGGTCGGGGTAGGCGAGGGCGTCGTCCGGCAGGGCGGGCGCCCAGCGCGGTGCGCTCGGCGGCCAGCCAGCGGTCGCGGGGGAACGCGGCCAGGTCGGGGCTGCCGGGCCACAGGTCGTAGTCGACGG
>NZ_MKJY01000159.1 GCF_001942465.1 Actinomadura sp. CNU-125 | reverse complement strand
TCCGGCCTGCCGGCCGAATCGATAAAGGCACTGGCTTTTAACACGCTGTTGAGTTCTCAAGAAACGGACACCCACCGTGCTCGACCGGCTTTCGCTGGTCTCGCCCCGGGGCGGCTTTTCTTACTTTATCAGTTCCGGCCGGCTTGTCAATTTCCGGCTTTTCCTGATTGCCTTTCGGGTTCCGCTTGCGCGGTCCCTTCCGGGCGGTGTTGCTATTTCATCAGATCCGGCCGGTTTGTCAAAATCGGCGTTTCCGACCCACACTCAGTCGCCGGGCACGGCGAAGCCGGACCGGAAGATCTGATAGTGGTTTCCCCGTCGGCCGGCCGCCGCTCGGGCGTCCTGCATCCGTGTGGGGACGAGGGGTTAACTTACGCGGTCGGGTCGGCGACGTCAAATCGGCGCGCGGTGCGCTCCGCGGAGGTGGGGCCCACCGTGCCTCAACTGTGTTGAAGGGGGCGTTTACCAGGTCAGGGGGAACCAGGCATGCTTGTTGACCATCTACTTGAGAGACACCCAGCCCACATGGAAGGAACTCGATGAGCTACTACCCTCCCCCCGCTCCCGGTGGTCCCGGTGCGTACGGCGTCCCCCCGGCGCCGCCGGCGAACAACCTGGTGTGGGCGATCCTGACGACGTTGTTCTGCTGCCTCCCCCTGGGAGTCGTCTCAATCGTCTTCGCGGCGCAGGTCAACGGCAAGTGGAACAGCGGTGACCACGCCGGCGCGATCGCGTCGGCCAAGAACGCCAAGACGTGGGCGATCGTCGCCGCGGTCCTCGGGTTCATCCTGAACATCATCGTCATCATCCTGCAGGTCGCGGCCGCGGGTGCCAGCAGCACCTACTGATCGATGACCTCGGGAAACCGGCCCGCTCCGCTCCGGCGGGGCGGGCCCTCTCACGAAGACGCGACCCATGATCGGTTCGCGGTGGCGCGCCGGTTGCTGGCGCCCGCGGGCCTCCTTCTCTCGGCGGCCGCGGCCGCCGCGTACGTCGGGGCCATCGATCCGAACGAGCAGGGCAACTATCCGACGTGCCCGTTCCTCGCACTGACCGGTTACCAGTGCCCCGGCTGCGGGGCGTTGCGGACGATCCACGCCCTCGCGCACGCGCGGCTCGGTGAGGCGATCTCGCTCAACGTGTTCGCCGTCGTGATGCTGCTGGTCCTGGCGTTCTTCTGGATCCGCTGGACGGTGGCCCGGGCCCGGGCGCGACCGCACCGGACGAAAGCCGCCCCGGCGTGGGTGATCTGGACGTTCCTTGGGTTCGTGCTCGCCTACTGGCTGGTGCGCAACCTCCCGTTCGGGGCGGCGCTCGCCGCCTGACCTCGAACGTGGCCGCCCTCCGGCCCGCCTCTACGCTCGGACGGTCACATGGAAAGGAACCGGACATGAGCGACAACGGACGCGCACTCGTGCTGGGGGGCGGCGGTGTGGCGGGCATCGCCTGGTCGACGGGTGTGCTGGCCGGGCTCGCCGACGAGGGGACGGACGTCACGGACGCGGACCTGCTGGTCGGGACGTCCGCGGGTGCGGCCGTCGCGGCGCAGGTCGGAAGCGGGACGCCGCTCAAGGAACTGTTCGAGCGGCAGGCGGATCCGAGGCTGCAGTCCCGCGAGCTGTCTCCGTCGGGCGGGCCCGGCGTCGAGGAGATCCTGGAGACCTGGACGCAGCTGGCGGCCGAGCACGACGACCCCGCCGAGTTGCGGCGGGCGATCGGGGCGCGGGCGCTCGCGGCCGGGACGGTCCCGGAGGACGAGCGGCGCGCGGTGATCGCGGATCGGCTGCCGGCGCACGAGTGGCCGGCGCGGCGGCTGCTGATCACGGCGGTGAACGCGCTGACCGGGGAGCTGCGGGTGTTCGACCGCGAGTCGGGCGTCGACCTGGTGGACGCGGTCGCGGCGAGCTGCGCGGTGCCGATGATCTGGCCGACGGTGCCGATCGACGGCGTCCGGTACATGGACGGCGGCGCGCGTTCGGCGGCGAACGTCGACCTCGCGGAGGGGTGCGGGCGCGTGCTGCTGCTGGCGCCGCTGGACGACGGCACGGTGGACGCGCAGGTGGCGGAGCTGACCGGACGGGTCGAGGCGGTGCGTCCGGACGAGGCGTCCCTCGCGGCGTTCGGCGCGGATCCGCTGAACCCGTCGTCGAGGACGCGCGGCCGAGGCGGGCCGCGCGCAGGGACGGGCCGTCGCGCGGAGCTCGCGGCGTTCTGGGACTAATCCCCCGAGCCCGCGGCCGATCGTGCCGCGGGCCGTCCGGCGTCAGCTCGCGGGGGCCTTCTCGTCCGCGGGCGGTGAGGTGCGGGCGAACACGTTGAAGACGAGGTTGAGGACGATCGCGGAGATCGCGCCGAGGGTGATGCCGCTGTTGAGGATCGCGGAGATCTCCCGGGGCATCTGCTCGAAGACCTCGGGTGCGGCGGCGGGGAGCAGCGCGAGGGCGATGCTGACGGCGACGACGAGCGCGTTGCGTTCCTGCCGCAGGTCGACCTTGGAGAGGGTCTGGATGCCGACGACGCCGACCATGCCGAACATCGCGACGGCCGCGCCGCCCAGGACGTCCGGCGGGATGGACGCGACGTACCCGGCGGCCTTCGGGAACAGGCCGAGCACCATCATGATCAGGCCCGCGGCGACGACGACGAAGCGGCTGCGGACGCCGGTGAGGCGGACCAGGCCGACGTTCTGCGCGAAGCAGGTGTAGGGAAAGGCGTTCAGGACGCCGCCGAGGAAGGTGGACACGCCGTCGGCGCGCAGGGCGCGGGTGATGTCCTCGTCGCCGACGTCCTTGCCGACGATCTCGCCGGTGGCCTTGGCGTCGCCGACGGTCTCCACGACGGTGACCATCATGACCAGCAGCATCGCGATGATCGCGCCGATGTGGAAGGTGGGGGCGCCGTAGTGGAACGGGGTGGTGACCCCGAACCAGGCGGCTTCGCCGACCTGCTCGAAGGTGGTGTCGCCGAGCGCCCAGGACACGACGGTGCCGCCGACGAGGCCGAGCAGGACGGCGATGCTGCTGAGGAACGGGCGGTGCATCCGGTAGACGGCGAGGATGAACAGCAGGGTGCCGCCCGCGTACATGAGGTGCTTCCAGCTGCCGAAGTCGTCGGCGCCCGCGCCGCCCGCGGCGTCCTTGAGCGCGTTCGGCAGCAGGATCAGGCCCATGATCGTCAGGACGGTGCCGGTCACCAGGGGCGGGAAGAAACGCAGGAGGCGGCCGAGGAACGGCGCGGCGATCAGCGTGACGATGCCCGCGGTGATCGTGGCGCCGTAGATGGCCAGGAGCCCGGCGGTGGCGCTCTCGGCGCCCTGCCCGATGGCGATCATGGGGGCGACGGCGGTGAACGTGACGCCCTGCACGATGGGCAGCCGGACGCCGACGCGCCAGAAGCCGAGGGCCTGGATGATCGAGGCGATGCCGCAGGTGAACAGGTCGGCGTTGATCAGGTAGACGAGCTGTTCGTCCGACAGCCCGATCTGCCCGGCGACCAGGATGGGGACGATGACGGCGCCGGCGTAGAAGGCGAGGACGTGCTGGAACCCGTAGAGGGCGAGCTTGGGGACGGGGAGCACCTCGTCGACGGGGTGCTTGCGCGGTCCTGCATCGGGCATGCGTGTGTCGCCTTCCGGGGTCGGTGATCGGGGGGGCGCGTTGACCTGTGCGGATGCGCCGATTCCGACGGCCGAACATACCGGTGCGGCCCGGTTCGTCCCGTAGCCGCCCCCGGCGCCGCCGATCGGGCGCGCCGGGAGCGGGTGTCAGGCGGGATCGGTGAACGCGGGCGGGCGCTTCTCGAAGTAGGCGCGGACGGCCTCGGCCTGGTTCGGGGTGCCGCGCAGGGCGCCGAGTTCGCGGGATTCTTCGCTGAACTGGCCGGCGAGGTCGTCGTCGGCGGCACGGTTGAGGAGGCGTTTCGCGGCGCGGACGGCGTCCGGGCTGTTTCCGGCGATCTCGCGGGCGAGTTCGGTGGCGGCGGCGTGCGGGTCGTCGGCGGTGCGGGTGGCGAGGCCGATGCGGGCGGCCTCGGCGCCGGTGATCATGCGGCCGGTGAAGGTGAGTTCCTTCGCGACGTCCTCGCCGACGAGCCGGATGAGCGCGGCGGTGCCGGTCATGTCGGGCACCAGGCCCCAGCGGATTTCGAGCACCGACAGCTTCGTGTCGGGGGCGACGATGCGCAGGTCCGCGCCCATGGCGATCTGGAGGCCGCCGCCGAGGGCGTGGCCGTGCACGGCGGCGATGACGGGCTGCGGCAGTTCCCGCCAGGTGTGGACGGCCTGCTGGCCGAGGTTGGTGATGCGGCCGGGGGCGCGGCCGGTGATGTCGGACGAGCCGGCGGCTTCGCGTTCGGCCATGGCGGCGAACGCGGCGAAGTCGAGCCCGGCGCAGAAGGCTCGGCCCTCGCCGGACAGGACCACGGCCCGGACGGACGGGTCCGCGGCAAGGGCGTCGCCGGTCGCGGCGAGCGCCTCGAAGGTGGGCAGGTCGAGGGCGTTGAGCTTGTCGGGGCGGTTGAGCCGCACGTCGGCGACTCCTTCGTGGACCTTCACGGTGACGCGTTCGGTCATTCCGGCATCCTCCTGCGGTCGACTGCGGCGATCATTCCAGGCGGTCGCGGAGCCAGGCGAGGGCGATCTCCCCCTGGGCGCGCTGGAAGTCGCGGAGGGTCGGCAGTCCGGGGGGCGGCGGCTGCCGTCCGCCGTGCACGAAGAACCCGGTGATCGCGGCGAGGACGGCGGTCACCGCGGCGTCGTCGGCCGCGGCGGCGAGCGGGTGGGCGGCGAAGACGTCGGCGGGCGGCGGGCCGCCCTGCAGGCGGACGCTCGGCAGCATCGCGAGGAGGTCGAACCAGGGGGCGGACAGGCAGGCCCACGGCCAGTCGACGATCACGACGCGGCCGGGGGTGAGCAGGATGTTGTCGGCGCGGACGTCGGCGTGCGCGAGGGTGCCGCCCGCGGCGGCCGTCTCCCAGGACGCCTCGAGTCCGGCGAGGTCTGCGAGGTGTTCGCGGGCCCACGGGTCGAGCCCGTTCGCGTCGTCGGGCCCGTCCGGGGCGTCGGCGGCGAGGCGGCGCCAGCCGTGGAAGGCTGCACCGAAGCGTTCGGCGACCGTGGGCGCCTCGATCGGCGCGGGCGTCATCGCGGCCGCGAGGTCGGCGAGGGCCGCGAGGACGCGGTCGAGTTCGGCGGCGTCCCAGGGGTCGCGGGGCGGCGCGCCGTCGACGTCGTCGAGGACGAGCGTGACCCAGCCGTCCCGGTCGAAGGAGCCGAGCAGCCGCGGGACGGGCGCGGACGGCGGCAGCGCGGCGGCGATCCGGGCCTCGGCGCGGTGGATGCCGGGCGAGTCGGGGTTGAGTTCGGCGCCGACGGATTTCACGAACGCGCGGCGTCCGTCGTCCAGGCGGAGGCGGGCGGCGACGCCGGGCGAGTACCCGCCGGGCTGCGTGACGGCCTCGGTGACGCGGGCGCCGAGCAGCGACTCGACGTCGGCGCGGACGTGGTCGGGCGTCTTCTCCCAGGGCAACCGGCTCATCACGGCATTGTGCCGCGCGGCGGTCAGGTGACGGGGACGATTTCCGCGCGGACGAGCCGTCCGTCCCGGACGTCGAGGAGCCCGAGCGTCCCGTGCGGCTGACGGCGCCGGTCGGTGGGCGAGCCGGGGTTGAAGATCCGGACGCCGTCGCCGGTCTCGTCGAGGGGGATGTGCGAGTGGCCGAACACGACGAGGCGGGCGTCCGGGAACCAGCGGTGCATGCGGGCGGTGCGGCCGCGTTTCTGGCCGCTGTCGTGCACCATCGCGACGGTGAGCCCGTCGAGGTCGAGTTCGAGCCGTTCGGGCGCGCCCCAGGCGGCGACGTCGGGCCGGTCGTTGTTGCCGAGGACGGCGTGGACGGGCGCGTACTGCGCGAGTTCGTCCAGGACGGGCGCGACGCAGACGTCGCCCGCGTGCAGGACGACGTCGGCGCCGCGCAGGTGCTCGGCGACCCGCGGCGGGCACGTCTTCCAGCGGCGGGGCGCGTGGGTGTCGGAGATCACGACCGCTCGCACGCGTCCATTGTGGCATCGGGGGGGGCCGGTGATTTAGCGACGGGCCGGTCCGGACACCGGTGGGAAACAACTGTAAGCGCGGTGTCATTACGGCTTGTTGACCTGCGGAGTTACGCTCGTGTTCCTCGCGTTCGCCGGGACGGGCGTACGCCCCCGGCCGTCCCGGCGCGGCGACCCGCGGCGCGAGGATCGGGGCGCCGGGCGCCGCGGGTGAAAGCCACTCCCTTGCACCGGCCCCGGCGCCCGGCCGCCCTCCCCCGCGTCTACTGGGTCAGGTAGAGCTTCTGGTCGAAGACGCCGGAGCCGGGGGTGCTCTCGCCGCGGGCGACGGCGGTGCCGCTGCCGGTGCCGTCGGAGGGGCAGAAGAAGTCGCTGCCGGGCTTCTTCACGAGGGTGATGTCGGTCGCCGCGCCCTGGGCGTCGTCGACGTCCGGGAGCGGGCGGTTCGGGTTGTCGCGGTTGTAGACGTCGAACGACAGCCCGTCCTCGCCGCCGGTCTGGAAGCCATAGTTGCAGGTGCGGACGCGGCCGAGGAACTCGCCTTCGAGGCTGAAGACGAGGTCGCCGTTGATGGACAGGGTGCCGTCGCGGCCGCCCGCGACGGGGTCGTAGGCGACCTCGCCGGTGTTGGCGGGGAGTTCGCCGAGGTCGGTGGCCGGCGAGCTGAGGCCGTTGGAGGTCTCGCAGGCGCCGATGGACGCGGACGTCAGCGCGCCGGCGCCGGTGGACTGGACGGTGCCGCGCAGTTCGGCGCCGTCGCAGGTGCCGGTGACGGTGACGCCGAGGAACACGACGGAGAATTCGAGCGGACCGACGGTGGACACCTGCCAGGCGCCCGAATAGGGGGCGCCTGCGGCGGTGTCCTCGCGAATGGTGGTGGTCGCCGCGGACGCGACGCCGGCGGTGAGGGTCGCGGCGGCGGCCGCGGCGATCAGGGGCGCGGTGATTCGGCCGAGAGCTTTCACGGGGTCACTCCTCGATGAGGCTTCTGCTTCCGTGCCCGGCGCGGCGCCGGGCACGGCCCCCTCGCGCGGTCCGGCGCCCGCCGTGACCACGCGGAATACAGATCGTTTCTACCTCGGTAATCCCGGATTGCCTAGGGCGTATCAGAGTTGTTTTCACATTCCGCAGTCAATTGACAAATGCGCGACGATGATCACTCAATCGGCCGTGGATAAAGCGTTCCAATGCGTTCGCCGCAAGTAGTCATTGCCGGCTCCGGGGAGTGAGCGACCGTTCGATCGCGGTGTTGTACTCCAGGAGGGCGGCCTCGCCGTCCCGGAGCCGGATCTCGGTGAGCGCGCAGTTGCCCGGTGCCGGGAGGCGCCGCCGGTAGTCGCCGAGCGGGATGCCCAGCAGCGCGCAGAGGGCGAGCCGGATCACCGTGGAGTGCGCGACGACGAGGACGCGGCCGCCGGTGCGGGCCGCCGCGATGTCGTGCAGGGCGGCGGTGAAGCGGGCCGCGGCGCGGGCCGGGTCCTCGCCGCCGGGCAGGTGGGCGGCGACGGGGTCGGCGAGAAAGCCGCGCAGGGCGTCGGGGAACTCGCGGTGCATCTCGTCGCGGGTGAGGCCCTCGCCTTCGCCGAAGTCGAGCTCGCGGAGCCGCCCGTCCACGCGCACGTCCGGTGCCGAGCGCGCCGCCGGGGCGGCGGCGGTCTGCCGGGCGCGGGACAGGCCGGACGACCAGACGGCGTCGGGCCGCGCGAGGACCGCCCACGCGGCGAGCATTCGCGCCTGGTCCCGGCCCCGCGGGGTCAGCGCGACGTCGCTGACCCCCGCGTAGCGGTTCTCGGCGTGCCATTCGGTCTCACCGTGGCGGACCAGGACGAGGCGGGTCATCGCGGGCGTCAGCCGAGCTGGACGCCGAAGAACAGGGCGACGAGGGCGCCGACCGCGCCGAGGGCGCCCCAGACCGCCAGCCCGGCCTTGGACGTCGCCCGCGTGTGCAGGAACGCGGCGACGCCCGACAGCAGGACGAACGCCATCTTGACGTTCAGGGTCATCTGCGCCTCGTCGCTCATCTCGCCGGACGTCATGTTCCAGATCCCGGTGAGGACCAGGACGGCGAACGCGGGCCACGCGACCATGTTGTAGCGGCGTGCGGCGACCTTGGTGACGCCGTCGAAGCCGCGGAGGGCGGGGACGAGCGCGCCGAGCACGATCTGCCCGCCGACCCACACGGTCGCGGCGAGCACGTGCAGGAACAGCCTGAGGTCGGCGAGCGTGACGCTGAGCACAGGGGGCCTCCCGGGGCGAGGCGGCCGCGCCCGGTGGGCGCGGCCGTGACCTGGACGATCTTTTCCCCGGAACGCTATCGCCCGTCCGCGCGACCGCCCGTCCGGGGCGGGGTGTGGCGAGGCGCACAGGGCAAATCGGACTTTTCGATTCCTATTTCGCCCTACGCTCTTGACCATGCACCTGACTCAGTCGACCGACCTCGGACTGCGCGTCCTGATGTCGCTCGGCACGGGGACCGAACGCCGGTCCGCCGCCGAGCTGGCCGACCGGCTGAGCGTGCCGCCGCAGCACATGTCGAAGATCGTGCAGCGGCTGCGACGGCACGGGTTCGTCGAGACGGCCCGGGGGCGCGGCGGCGGCGTCGTGCTCGCGGACGGCGCGGTCGAGTCGACGGTCGGCGACATCGTGCGGGCCCTGGAGGGGACCGGCGAGGTCGTCGACTGCGACAGCCCGCCCTGCCCGCTGCGCGGCGGCTGCCGGCTGCGCGGCGCGCTGCGGGCCGCGCAGGAGGCGTTCCTGGCGTCGCTGGACGGCGTCCGCCTGCGCGACCTGGTGGCCGATCCCGCCGGACCTGTCCTGTTGTCACTGGCGCCGCCGGTCCCGTCCGTCCCGGACGCGGCCGGTCCGCCCCCGAAGGAAGGCATCTGATGCTGTCGTCCGATCACGCCGAGATCGTCCGGGCCACGCTGCCCGTTGTCGCCGCTCACGGTGTCGAGATCACCAGCGAGTTCTACGACTCGATGTTCGCCGCGCACCCGGAGCTGCGGAACCTGTTCAACCAGGGCAACCAGGCCAACGGCGAGCAGCGGCGCGCGCTCGCCGGGTCGGTCGCGGCGTTCGCCGAGCACCTGGTGACGCCCGACTCCGGAATCCCCTTCCAGCAGATCATGTCGCGGATCGCGCACAAGCACGCCTCGCTCGGCATCCGGCCGGAGCAGTACACGATCGTCGGACGCCACCTGCTGGACGCGGTCGGGACGGTGCTCGGCGACGCGGTCACGCCGCAGGTGCACGCGGCCTGGTCCGAGGTGTACTGGCTGTTCGCGACGCTGCTGATCGCCGAGGAGGCCCGCCTCTACCAGGAGGCGGCGTGCGGCCCGGCGACGCCGTACCGGACGTGGCGGGTCGTGGAGCGCCGCGACGAGGCGCGGGACGTGATCTCGCTCGTGCTGGCGCCCGCCGACGGCGGCGCGGTCCCCGCGCACCTGCCCGGCCAGTACGTGAGCGTCGCGGTCACGCTGCCGGACGGCCTGCGGCAGCCGCGCCAGTACACCCTGTCGCGGGCGGACGCCGACGGCACCGTGCAGATCACGCTCCGGCGGGTGCGCGGGACGGACGGCACCCCCGACGGCGCCGTCTCGACGCACCTGTTCGAGCACGCGGCGGCCGGTACGGAGCTGGAGGTGTCGGCGCCGTTCGGCGACGTTGTCCTCGCGGACGAGGAGGACCCGCTCGTCCTGATCAGCGCGGGCATCGGCATCACCCCCGCGGCCGCGATGATCGACCGGCTCGCCGCCACGGGCACCGACCGGACCGTCCTGGCCGTGCACGCCGACCGCTCCCCCGGCTCGCACGCGCTGCGCGCGCAGATCGCCGAGACGGGCGGCCGGATCCCCGGGTTCCGCCAGGTGACCTGGTACGAGGAGCCCGGCGACGCGGCGGCGGGCGAAGCCGACGCCGCGGCCGGCGCCGGACGTCCGGCGCGGGCTGCTCGACGTCGCCGCGCTCGACCTGCCGCCGAAGGCCCGGGTGTTCATGTGCGGGCCGCTGCCGTTCCTGCGCGAGACGCGGCGCGGGCTGCTGGAGGCGGGCGTCTCGGACGAGCGCGTCCACTACGAGGTGTTCGGCCCCGACCTGTGGATCCGCTGACTCCGCAGGACGGACGCCCCTAACCCACGCGCTCCCATCCCCTGCGGGGTGGGAGCGCCCCCAGTTGCTCGTCCCGGCTGCGGTACACGATGTAGGGGCGCGTCAGGTAGCCGATGGGCGCGGTGAGCATGTGCACCAGCCGGGTGAACGGCCAGATGGAGAACAGCAGGAGCGCGCTGAGGGCGTGCAGCTGGAACAGGATCGGGACGCCCGTCATCAGTTCGGGGTCGGGCTGGAAGTAGAAGATCGACCGGAACCACGGCGAGACGGTCGTGCGGTAGTTGTAGCCGCCCTCGACGATGTTCGCGACGACCGTCGCCGACAGGCCCAGCAGGATCGTCGCGGTGAGCACCAGGTACATGAGCTTGTCGTTGCGGGTCGTCACGGAGAAGACGGGCCCGACCGTCCGGCGGCGGTAGATGAGGATGGCCAGCCCGGCGAGCGTGCACGCCCCGGCGATGGTGCCGAGCACCACGGCGATGATGTGGTACGCGTGCTCGCCGATCCCCACGGCGTCCGTCCAGCTCTCCGGGATGATCAGGCCGCCGATGTGGCCGAGCAGCACGATGAGGATCCCGAAGTGGAACAGCGGGCTGCCGATGCGCAGCAGCTTCTTCTCGTAGAGCTGCGACGAGCGCGTCGTCCAGCCGAACTTGTCGTACCGGTACCGCCAGACGTGCCCGAGGACGAAGACGGCGAGCGCGACGTACGGCAGCGCGACCCACAGCAGGACGGCGTCCACGCCCGGCTCGGCGTTCTGCGCGGCGAGAGTGTTCATGAGGCCCCTCCGGGAACCACGGGATCCGGCAACAGGACGGGCCCGCTGGCCGGGGCGTCCGCCCCGTAGGGCGCCAGGCCGACCTCTTCCTCGGGCGGGCCTTCGGCGACGAGACGCGCGACGGCGTCGCGGTCGCGGCCGGTGAGCGGCGGCAGGGTCGCCGACACCGCGTCCAGGACGGGCGTCCAGGCCGACTCCGCGTCGGCGAGCGCCAGCCGCAGCAGCTCCAGGCCGGCCCGGTGCTCGACGAGCAGGCGCCGCCCCTCGTCGAGGTCGCCGGTCGCGGCGAACTCCAGGACGACCGCGAGGTGGTCGGGCAGTTCGCCGTCGTCGAGATCGAGCCCGGCGGCGCGGTAGGCGTGCTTGAACCGCAGCAGGGCCATCCCCCGCTTCCGGGTGTCGCCGTGGACGTAGTACGTCAGGTAGAGGCAGCAGCGTTTGCGGTGGTCGAACGTGGCGACGTAGTCGGCCTGCAGGTCTTGCAGGGGCGTGGCGTCGAGGTGGTCGAGGAACGCGCCGAGGCTCGTCCCGGCGTCCGTGCGCAGGCTCGCGGCGGCGCGGCGCAGCAGCGGGCGGCGGGCGAGCAGCTCCTCGTCGGGGTAGCCGAGCAGGAGCGAGGACGCCTGCCAGGCGGTGACGAGGTCGGCGTCGCACCACCCGGACGTCCCGGGCCGCCTGAGCGACGGCCGCCTCACGGCTTCGGCTCCGTCTCGGCGGCGCCCGAATCGGCGGGCGGATTCTGGTCGCCCGGCCCCTGCCCGCCGTCGCGGGGCGGGAACAGCCCGGCGGGCGCGCCCTTGCCGTCCCAGTTGAGGAGGTTGACGCGTTTGTGCTTGTCGGC
>NZ_MKJY01000158.1 GCF_001942465.1 Actinomadura sp. CNU-125 | reverse complement strand
CCGAGGGTGCGGGTCATGTACCGGTACGCGGCGATGCGGCGCTGCCGGGCGGCGGTGCGGTTCTCGGCGGACACCTTGGCGGGGTCGAGGCCGGTGCGGTGCGGGGCGTTCTTCTCGCGCTTGCGCGCGGCCCATGCGGCTTTGCAGGCGGTGTCGGTGGGTTCGTGGCGCTTGATGTGGCGGAGGTAGGCGGCGGCGGTGCCGCAGGGGGCGCGGCGGGTCACAGGACCTCCCGGTTGCGTCGGGGTCCGGTGCCGGGGCGCGGTTCGTCGACGTCCCAGCGGGCGTCCCAGGTGGTGCCGCCGTAGATGAGGTCGTGGTCGTCGCAGGCGTCGGGGTCCTCGCCGAGGTCGCAGAGGGCGGCGAACTTTCCCCGGGCGAGGCCGAGGCGGGTGATGGCCCAGGCGACGGCGCAGCCGCCGATGCCGATGCCCGCGGCGATGGCGGCGACGGCGGTGGGGGTGCTCACCGAACACCCCTTGCGGCGCGATCCGCGTCGAGCGCCAGGTCGTACAGCCGCTGTGCCTCGTCCTCGCCGAGCCGCTCCATCGCCTGCTTCCACGTCCCCGCGACCACGACGGCGTGCAGCGACGCGACCTTGTGGTCCAGGTCGACCAGCAGCGGGTGGTCGAAGTAGTCCGCGGGGTAGTGGTTGCGGGCGTAGAAGGGGTCCCGCTCCCAGTGGCACTTCCACACGTGCATCAGGGCGGCGCCCTTGTCGCGGTCGGTGAGGTTGTCCCAGCCGGGCAGGCGGGTGGCCTCCAGCCACGGCATCGGGTCGCCGTGCGAGCCGGTGCAGCGGTTGTTGCGGGGGCCGTGGACGGGGATGACGCGGGGCTTCTGTCGGACGCCGTGCCGGTTGGTGAAGCTGGGGGCGGTGCGCAGTTCGATGAGCTGGAACGGCTTCTCGCAGCCGCGGCAGAGCGCTTCACCGAGGGGGACGGGCCGGTAGGTGGTGGGTGTGGCAGTCATGTGGGTCTCCTGGGGGGGGGGCCGCCGCGGGTGGCGGCGGCCCCGCAGGTGGTCAGGTCAGGCGCCGGGCTCGGCGTCGAGCGCGGCGAGGACGTCGCTGATCCAGATCTGCCGCTCGTTGTGGGGGCCGGGGCCGCCCGCGCAGAGGGCGCGGACGCGCTGAGCCTGCTCGGCGATCCGGTCCCGGTCGGCCTGCTGCTTGTCCAGCCCGGCGGTGACCCGCTCGACCTGGTCCGCGCTGAGTTCTCCGGAGGCGGCCACGTGCTCGGCCAGCGCCCGCACCATCCCGATCGCGTCGTCCGCGCCGAGCAGGACCGTGCCCACCACGATCTCGGTCAGGAAGGTGACGTCGCGCTCCAGCCGGTCCCGTTCGGCGTCGGCCGCCGCGACCGTCTCCTCCAGCGCCTTGACCTCCGCGCGTGCCTCGGCGCGCCCACGGCGGGCGGACTGCCACGCGAGGCGGTACCGGTCCCGGGTCTCCTCGGCCTCGATGGCGCGGTCGATCTGCTCGTTGAGCGTCTGCTCAGCGGCGACCGCGACCCGGCGGGCGCGGTCCCGTTCGGCGGCGGCGTCGGCGGCGCGCTCCCGCCACGTTGCGACGGTGGCAGCGCCGACCTCCAAGAGCCGGTCCCGGTCGGCGGTGATGGCCGTCCGCAGTGCCCGGGACGCGCGGGCCCGGCGGGCCGCGTGCCGCCACGCGGCCAGGTGCATCGCAAGCTGGCCGCGGAGCCGCTCCACCTGCGCGAGGGCCTCGTCACGCTCCTCGATCGTCACCACGTGCGGGGCGCGGTACAGCGCGTCGATCCGGTCCACGATGTCGTTCCGCTTGTGACCGGCCGAGGCGTCGTCGAGGATCTCGTCCAGCCGGTCGTAGAACCCCGGCTCGTCGTCCTCCGGCGCGGCCTGGCCGATGCTCTCGACCTCGTCCATCGTCGACGCGATCAACGACTCGACCCGGTCCGCCGTTGTCTCCGGCCGCCGCCCGGCGGCGAGCATCGCCTCCAGCCGCTCCCGCGTCAGCGCGTCCTCGTCCTCATATCCGCAGCACCCCTCGTACGCGAGGTGGCACCGGGTGTCGGCGGTCATCGTGAACCAGCCGCCCTTCCACCCCTCGTACTCGGCGCCGTCGGCGTCGCGGGCGGAAGCGAGCATCGCCGCGACCGTCACGTCCCCCGCGGGCTCGAACGCCAGCTCGGCGTAGACACCGCGGTAGGAGTGCGGGGAGTCGAACCCGGCCGGGACGATCAGGTCCTGGTCGGCGGCGGACAGGGCGGCGATCAGCTCACCCAACGTCAACTGCTCAGCCATCAGGCGGCTCCGTCCTGCTCGATGTGGTGGGACCAGCCGCAGTTCGGGCAAGAGCGCCCCAGGAAGTAGCTCTGGCAGATCGTGCAGAAGCTCACGGGGCCCATCACCTGCAGCGCGGCGGCGTCCACCAGCGGCGCAAGCGCGTCCTCGTGCGCCTCACGAACATCCCGGTCGATGTCGTCGGGGTCGTCGTCGGCCGCGTACTCGTACCGGTCGTTGTCGAGGTCGTCGATGCGGTCGACCACGTCGCACAGGACGTCGAACACCGCCGCGTGCCCGCCCCCGGCGAGCCGGTGCCCGGCGGTCAGCGCGGCCGGGTCGCCCGCGACCTTGGAGTGGGGGTCGCGGAGCTGGACGTGCCAGTCCGCGAGCCGCTCGAACTGGCGGGCGATCATGTCCGGGGTCACCATCAGGCGGGTCATCGCCCCTCCTCCCGGGCGATCGCCGCGACGGCCCGCAGGACCGTCACGACCTGCCACGCCGAACGGGCGGTGTGGTCGTTCCAGCCGAACAGCGACGCGTTCGAGCGGTCCCCGCCGGGCAGGTCCAGGTGCTCGACCAGGGCGAGGACGGCCGGGTGCCACCGGTCGATGCACGTCCACGGGTCCAGACCGGACGCGATCGTGAGGGCGCCGACGAGGCTGACGGGCCGCTCGTCGAACGGGCGGGGGTCGGGGGTCGGGATGGTCCCGCCCTGGTGCCAGCCGCGCCGCTCGATGAGCGTGATCGCGTCGGACAGGACGGTGCTGGGCTTGGGGAGGGTGGCCGCGATCTCGGCGACGCGGGCCTCAAGTTCGGCGCTCAGCATCAGAACGGGCTCCGCTCGGAGAACCCGGCGTCCCGGCCGGTGATGGTGACGCGGTCGAGTCCGGCGTCGACGGCCGTGTCGCACGGCCACTCGACCCAGGCGCCGTTCGCGAGGGTGGTGCAGCGGCAGCAGACCAGGTGGGGGGTGGGCTCGTCGGGGTTGGTCGGGTCGCCGGCGTACTCGGTGCGGGGCTGGTGCAGCTCCGCGAGGTTGTTGGTGGTGGGGGTGGCGTGTGCCACGGTGTCCTCCCTTAATCTGTTGCGAGGTGCGGGATGTCCTCCCGCCCTGGCCTCGACCCGCTTCCACCGGGTCGGGGCACTTTCTTGTTCAGGCCGCGGGCTGCTCGCCCTTACCGGCCTGCTTGGCGCGGCGGCGGGCGCGGGCCTCGACGGCCTTCTTCGCCATCCGCTGCATGTGCTCGGAGTGCTTGTTCGTCGCGGCCTTGAGCTGGTCACCCGGCGACATCTCCGGGTACTCGTCGCGCGCCCACGCCCGCCAGTAGTCGATCGACACCGGTGAGGCGCGGTGGCCCTTCGCGGCGCGCTCGGACCGGTTGGCGGTCGCGGCCCAGGACGCGTTCGCGGCGATCCGCGCGCAACACGGGAGCGGGCCTTGGGGTCGGAGGAAGGCATCGGTCACCGTCCTTTCCGGGGTCGGGACCCCTTGGTGAGCCCGAGCGCGACGCCGGGCGGGGGCTGGTGGGGGCCGTCGGCGGGGTAGATCTCGGCGAGGAGTTCGCGGGGCGTGATGCCGTACGCGGCGGCGATCGCGGGCACGAGAGCGAGCTGCTTCGCGGCCTTGACGTGGCCGCGTTCGACCTTCGACACGTAGCTGTGCGAGCGCCCGATGGCCGACCCCAGGTTCTGGAGGGTCCATCCCCGCGTGTCCCGGAGGTTTCGGAGGACTGCTCCGATCCGTTCCGCTTCCGGGTCGAGCTCCTCGGTGAGCCCTGCGACGGTTGCCATGCTCCGAAGGTAGAGGACCAGATCGGAACATCGCAAGGATTTTCGGATCGAAGTCGGAACAACTTCGGATCAAGATGCCAGCACTGCACCGACGCAGGGAAGGTTTACCGGGGCGGCGTGAACCTGTCGCGGGGGATACGCGTCTAAACCGGTACGGTGAACTTTGTTCGGGATCACCCCGATGGATGTTCCAAAATGTTCCGGTGGGTGCGACACTGTGGCCCCATGAGCCGTCAGGATGATCGGTCCCGCCGCGACCGTGTAGCGCGCTACGTCATCGCGCGACGCGGCCAACTCGGCGTCTCTCAGCGAGAGTTGGCCGACCGCGCCGGCCTCAACCCCAAGACGGTCTTCGATGTGGAGCAAGGCAAGCGCTCCACCACTCCCAAGACACACCAGAAACTCGAACCCGCTCTGGGCTGGGAAAGAGGCGACCTCGCCCGGATCGCCGAAGGCGGTTACCCAGTCACCGGCCCGCTCCCCGGGGACGACCTTGACGGCGTCATCGCTGCGGCCACCTCCGGTGAGCTGACCGAGTCGGAGTTCGACTCTCGTGTACGTCAGGTCATCAGCCAACTCCCGGTCGACAGTCAGCCGATCGTGGAGGAGCTGTACGACATGCTGCAGGACGCCGAGAGGCAGAACCGGCGGCTGCGGCGACGGATCGTGCAGTTGATGCCTCGCAATGACGAGGGTGACGGGGATCGCGAGTCGAGTTCACAGCAGTTGCCGAACTCCTGACCGGATTCGGCCGTATGTTGTTGTTTGTCTTGCCTTAGTTCATCCCTTGCGGCGCATCCCGCTGATCTGTCACATCTCGCCCTCTGTGCTCTAATAGCTACAAATGTCTGTCCGGGGGGATGACAAACCCGGCATCGACGGAGCAAGATATCCGTTCACACATGATTCGGTTGGTTGACGAGGTTGTCACCAACGGATGGCGCATGCCCCGGCCCATACGCCATCTGATCGGGGGATCCGAATCTGCCCTGAGGAGGGGGGAGCCAGGTGTCGTTTCACCGCACCGTAGGTCTCGTAGGTTTCGTGGCGTGCGCCGGGATCACCGGAGTGTGGGGGATGATCACTCCGGACCGCCTGTACACGTTCTGCCTGGCGGGAGGTGTCGTGTTCTTCATCTACCTCACGCACGGGAACGTTCCGCGCATCCGAGGCGGACACGACCCCGAGGCGATGAAGGACCCCGAAGCGATGCGACGCATCTTCAACATCGGCTACGCACAGGGCCTCGCCCACGGCGCCGAACGAGCGCGGGCAGAGGGAGGTGAAGGCGCCCGCACCCACGCCCACCTGCCCAAAGCCGGATAGAAACAGCGACCGGAGGGCAGCCGTCCGCCCCGGCATGCTCCCTTCCCCGTCCTCCAGGCCGCACCGAACACGCCAAGGGCCGCACGCACAGCTGCTGCGTGCGGCCCTCGCATGTCGCCACCTATTCCGGCTGGATACGCTGTCGCATGTAGGTGGAGGGTGGTAGTACCCTCACCTCGAAACAACCTGGCCCCGGTAGCTCAGGGGATAGAGCACCTGACTTCTAATCAGACGGTCGCGGGTTCGAATCCTGCCCGGGGCGCCACCCCACCCCCGCTCCTCAGAAGCGGTCCGCCGGCGAGCTCCGCTGATGCTTGCGCCGAGCCCGATCCGCCGCCGTCTCCTCGGTGTACAAGCGCACCATCTCCGGCCGCTTCCACCCGAAGTTCAGCATCACGTCCGTCTCGTTCTGCCCGGCCTCGATCGCGTTCGTCGCCGCGGTCCGACGGAACCGGTGCGGGTGCGCGTTGGTGACCCCGGCCCGCTTCGCCCGCCGGTCGATCATCGCCTGCACGCCGTGCGCGGTCAGCGGCCCCTGCTCCCCCAGCCACAGCCACGGCTCATCAGCGAACGGATGCCGCGCCCGGCCGCGGCGAATGTACCGGTCGATCGCTTCGGCGGCCTTCTTCCCGATCGGCGCAATGTACTCGTCGCCGCCCTTGAGCAGGATCCGGATCTGGTACTGCCCGAGCATCACGTCGTTGGTGTGCGGGTCGTCGGTGTAGCGGATCCCGGCCAGCCCGGACACGCGCGGGCCGATGTCCAGCAGCAGCCGGACGATGGCGTAGTCGCGTACGTCGTTGAACTCGGTGCCGCCGCACGCCTTGAGGAGGCTGGCGACTTCGCCGTCGCTGAACGGCGGCTTGGCTTTCTTGTGGACGGTGGGGGCGTCGTCGTTGTCGACGGGGCCCGGGGCTTCGACGTGGCCCTGCTGGATCAGCCAGGAGTAGAACGCGCGGATGTTGCGGAAGTGCTTGTGGGCGTTGCCCGAGCTGGTGCGGCGCCGTTCGTGGATGAGGAACACGCGGACGTCGGCGGCCTCGACCGTCTCGGCGTCCAGTGCGCCGGCGGTGCCGTCGAGGCTCGTCGTGGAGATGACGGGGCAGCGGTCGTCGGGGTGGGTAAGGCAGGTGCAGTTGTCGCGTTGGGCGAGCCAGGTGGCGAACACGGCGACGCTGTCGCGGTAGGAGCGGATGGTGTGGTTGGAGCGGTCGCGGGATTGGAGGGCGATTTGCCAGGACTCCATTGCTTTGGTGATGGGCAGGCCGGTTTGGGGGTTGGTACGGGTGCGTGTTCGTGAGGCGCGGGTTCGGGGTGTTCGGTCGGGTCGGGTTTGGAGGGGGATGATTTCGGCGGACAAGTCCGTGCTCCCTTCGGGTGAGAGCGGGGCGCGATCTAGACTTGGGGTCCGCCCTGGGCGGGTTCGACCCCTTCACCAACGTGCGGAGAATCCTATGCATCCTCACCTACATGCGACGGGGAAACTTTTCTCGATCGCGGCGTTTGTGCAGGTGAATGCTAGGATTCTCTTGACGGCCCGCTCTCTGTGGTGTGCATAGGACTTCTAATCCGACGGTCGCGGGTTCGAATCCTGCCGGGCGCGCAACACCCTGACCTGCAGTCTTACCACTGCCAAGATCCAAAAATCGAGCCCGACATGCCCACTTTCGTCCCCGTGTTGGCTCGATGTTTGCTCGTAGGTCAACACCCAACCGCCGGGCGCCCACCCGGAAGCCGGATCGTCGCGGGTGAGCACCCACGTCCGAGACCGGGCCCGGCGCACTGCGAAGTCACCACTGCGTAGGGCCTGCGGGCTTCTCAATGGAGCCGCCCAGGGAAGCGGCTGAGCCGGTGTCCGACCCCAAAGCGGTTCTCCGGCTCGGCCGAGTCCGATGGTCACTTCTCAGAGGTCATCGCCTCGGCACCTCTGCCAGGTTCACCACCCGTCCGTGCGGTGCCGTCCCGTCCGGCTTCCGTCGTGCAGTCAGCAGCACCGCGGCGGCGTCTTCCGCGTACTGACGCGCCAGGTCCGGCAGGACCCTGGTCCCAGGTGTCGAACGCAATCTGCCAACTGGAGCCCAGGCCACTACCGTCCCGAGACCCCTTCGACACCGCCGCTGTCGCCCGGCTGGCCGGGGTCGGCCTGCAGGCCACCGAATTAGAAAACCTCACTGTCGGCCGCATTTGGCACCGAGGCCTGGCCACACCCCATCCGCTTCTGCATCAAGGGCGACGAAAGTATCCTCGTCCCCTCACTCTCGAGGTTCGCGTCCTGCTCGACTCGCTACTGGACGATCACTCCAGCACTGCCCCGTCGGCCCTCCGGGAGGACGGACAGCCCTCCGACCGGTGGCGGCAGACCACCGCACTGCACCGCCCGCGCCACCGGCGTCGAGCCTGCCCGTCTGACCCGCACGTCCTGGGTGCCACCGCCGCAACCCTGCTGCTGAACCTCAGCGTCCCCCATCGCACAGGTCCCGCAACTCCTCGGCCACTCGTCACCACCAGTGCTACGACCGCACAGCCAAACTCGCCAGCCACACCCCTTATCAACTCAGTGGCGCCTTCAACGAGACCCGAGGGGGCTCCTGCGGAGAAGCCTCCGTTTCGCTTCATTCGTCGGCGGGAATGGGAAGCCGCACTCCCTGGCTCTCTTCTTTCGCACGCAACTCGAGCGAGCGGGGTACTGATCCACGCGGGACGTCGAAAACCAGAACGCCCCGCACTGAGGCACCAGCCTCAAGTTCCCAGGTCATCCCCCTCTGGTGCCCCTCGACCAGAAGCAAGCCGGGATACTCGCCCTCCTCGCCCCTTAGGCGCTGCACCCTCGCCCTGAGTAGCGCTTCCGCCGACCCTGTGTTCGCTACGGTCAGCGCCACCCGGCACGTCGTCCCACCCACGGTGATTCCCTTGCTCCTCCCACCACACCGGAAATCGGCTGCCGTGATTCTGAGATCGCGGTCCATCACCGGGGATCCAAACGCTCCTGCAATCGGGCGGTTGACGTACCGGCGGACAGCCAGACCTCCTACCCCTGCCCCGACAAGCATAGTGACCACCAGAAGCACCAGGACAATGCGAACTCCAACTGTCCTCTTTCCAGCCAGACGAATGTCCCGGACGGCCAACCACCCGACCTGAAGAGTGACGACAACATCAACGAACCCGACGAGTGGCAGCACCCACCCCGCCGCCGCCCTCCGGTAACTGCTGATCACCAGAAGAACAACACCAGCGACCAAAACTTGGACTCCGATGATGGAGACGACTGCCTGCAGAGTCCGCCTCACCACACCCATCGATGGCGCATTCACGGCGGTTGATCGCTCAACGAACGGCCACCCATCCGGCCCAACAGGATCCGGCTGGGTACTTTGTGGATCTGACACCCGACGAAGCATACGGTCCCCTTAAGGCAAGATCGAGCTGATTGCCAGAAACCAGGTGTTGATATCACCGAGGCTCCGTGACTATGCGCCACGAAACGCAGTCATTCGGTCAGCCTTGCTTTCAGACACATGCAGCCCGTGGCACCCGATGCAGCGTGGCCTGCGATCTCAGTACAGTTGGCGTCCCCTCCGCCTGCGTACACCATTCCACTCCACCAGATACGCAACCCGAGCCAAACGTACCTTTTGTCCGATTTTGTGCAACATCACAGCAATGTGGGCTTGCGCAACCAAACCCCGGTGAGCATAGTTGGCAACACACCAAGGTCTGGACCGCTGAAGCCCTAGGAACTAGACAACTTCTCACCCTGTTGCACCCGAAAGGTGAATCCAATGGGAGAGCAAAACAGAGGAAAGTTGCGGATCTCCCCTAGGCGAATCACCCTGCTTCTCTTTATCGGCACGCTCGCCGCTGCTTCAGTCATCTTTCTACTGTGGCCAGAAGGCGATTCCAAGCAAACCACCCGAGAGGTCAAAGAGCTTCCCGCCCCCCCGGTGCCGACCTCATCAACAGTCGACGGACCAAGATTGACAACGGAACGCAAGTTCACTTATGCCGATTCGGCGTATGGACAATGCCTGAAGCAGAATGGCATCAACGAGTTCCCACCTCTCACTGAGCCCTTGGCTCTGGACACGAACGACCCCGCGATAGCCAGAGCGGTCAAACGCTGCAAAGACCTGGCGCCAGCATCCCCTACCCCAACTGCCAGCTAACCTCGATCTTTCGCAAGGTCGGTCAGGTCGTGGAACGACCCAACCGACTCTTCATTTTCAGCGGCGGGCCAGCCGACGAACTCGACTATCGCGTCGGATGGGCGGGTTCCGCGACCCCGAATGTTCTCTTTCCTAGTGTTGACGGGACGGTTCGCGCCGGTCAGGGCGCCGGAGCATCTGCAGACGCCCGATCGCCAAGACGATCAGGCCGGTCCAGGGCCAATGGCAGGCGAGCCAGAGCCGGACACGTCGCCGCCGCGGGACAGGCGTGCGGCGGCCGAAAACACCCGCAGGCACAGCCGTTTGGGTTCCCAGCGGCGGGCGGGTGATCGCCGAAGACGAACTTCTGGGCCCATGCGGTCAGATCGACGGCGAGGGCGACAAGTTCGAGCCATAGTTGGTTGGCCGCAGCACCGTGCAGGGGGAGGTTACCCAGGCCGGTCTCCTTGGCGCACCGGATGCGGTCCTCGGCCCGGGCCCGGCCGCTGGCGAAGTTCCAGGTCGGCGAACTGCCCGCGCCGCGCATTGGTGACGATACACGTGAAGCGGTGCCTGTCGATGTCGGTGAAGCGCAGCTCAGTGCCCGGATACGGGCGTCTCGGCGGACGACGACCCGCATCCCCTTCGACCATGCGGACAGGTCGAACGTCCTGGCGTGCCCGCCGGTCAGCGTCGTAGGCGCACTGCCACACCTTGCTTGGGCAGGGCGAGGATCGCGGTGCGGTCATCGTCCGTGAGGTTGAATCCGATTGAGCACTACAGCCGCCGGCGCGAGGCCCAATCGACGAGACCGTGCGTCCGCCTCCCGAATCGGTCCTGATCAGCACGGTTTATGCAGGTGGGCGGGGATCTGTTGGAAGGCGGCGCGGACGGTGGTATTTTGGTCGTCGGCGGTGTTGGAGCTGGCATTGCCCGGCCGCAGGTCGAGGGCGCCCACCTCCCCAGCACCGCCGGGGCCGTGGTCGATGACGACGGTCATCGGGTTGAACCCGAAGGTGCCGTTCCAGGCCGGAACGGCGTTCTCCTCCTCCAGAGGCGCGAGCACGATCGTGGCGTCCGGATCCGCCGCAATCGAGCCGCCGTCGGTGCTGAGGACGTGCTCACCGGCCAATTCCCAAGCCCCGGCGCGGGCGGACAATCGGCCTGCGGATCGCCCGCAACGCCTTGGGGTCGGCCTAGCTTGATCTTTAACGTGTGGTGTCGGTGGCGGGGCTCCGGTTGATCATGGTGAAGCCCTTGGTTGATCATTCCTTCTTGCGACAGACGGAAGATCAGACCAAGGGCTTCGATGATCAGTGTGCATGATGCCGACGTTGCCGGTGCGCTCGGGGAGCTGTCCCGGTTCCGGCAGGAGTTCTATCAGTGCCTGACGGCGCGGGCGGATGCGTTGTTCGAGCTGACCGACGCGGTGTTGTGCGCGGACGGCCCGGTCCATTCGCTGGTGGAGTTGTCGCTGGTCGGTGAGCATCGCCGTGGTCATGGATCGCTGTATGGCGCGCTGGCTGAGGGGCGGCTGGATGCCGGACGGCTGGGCGCCGCGCCGGCGGCGGTTCCGCTGCCCCGGGCCGCTGATGGCCGGCTGGTGCTGGCGGTGGACGTCACCTGCTGGCTGCGGCCCGAGGCGCACACCTCACCCGGGCGGATCTTGTGCCACACCTATGGGCGTGGCAAGGACCAGCACCTGATGATCCCCGGCTGGCCGTACTCGGTGGTCTGCGCGCTGGAGACCGGACGCAGTTCCTGGACCGCGCCGCTGGACGCACGGCGTCTGGCGCCGGGTGAGGACGCCGCCACGGTGACGGCCGCCCAGTTGCGTCAGACCATCGGGCGACTGATCGCGGCAGGCCACTGGCGCTCTGGTGACCCTGACATCTGGGTGGTCGCCGATGCCGGTTACGACGGGCCCCGCCTGGCCTACCTGCTGGCTGACCTCCCTGTTCGTGTGCTGGCCCGGATGCGTTCGGACCGCGTCCTGCGACGCGCGGCCCCGCCGTGGGCACCGGGCACCAGAGGCAGGCCGCCCCGGCACGGCGGCGAGTTCGTCTTCGGTGATACCGCCACCTGGGGCGAGCCGGACGTCACCACCACCGGCGACACCCGTCTTTACGGCAGGGCCACCGCCCGCTCGTGGGACCGGCTGCACCCTCGGTTGACGCATCGCGCGGCGTGGGTTGCCCAGACCGGCGCCCTGAGGGGCCACGCGTTTTCCGGACAGCTTCTTCATGGGTGATCTGCGGGCAGATCTACGCTGCTTGCTGCCGATCC
>NZ_MKJY01000157.1 GCF_001942465.1 Actinomadura sp. CNU-125 | reverse complement strand
GAGGTCCCGCGCCTGGCGCTCCACGTACGGCAGGACGACCGCGGGCATCAGCTGCACGAGGTCGGGCTGCGAGCGGGCGATCGACTGGACGCTGCGGTGCAGGTTGGAACGGTCCGTCACGAAGACCTTCTGCATCGTCAGCAGGCCCAGCGCGCTCGCCCGCTCGATGATCCCGGCGCGGGTGGAGCAGACCGCGACCGCCCCGATGCCCTTGAGGTAGGTGAGCGCGCCCGGGTCGTGGCCGAGGCCGGGGGTCGAGTCGATGTTGACGAACACGATCTTCCCGCGTCCGCGGTCGTCGCCACGGTGGCCTGGAGGTCGGCCAGCGGGACCGAGGCGAGGACCCCCAGCGGGGCCGGCGTCGCGGTGAACCGCTCCGCCATGGCCACGCCGACGAGCGAGGCCATGACGGGGTACTCCGCCAGCGCGGTCAGCAGGCGGCGGTCCACCGGACGTTTCGGGCGTGGGCTCACAGCCAAATGCTACGCACCCGCCCCAAACCGCGACGGCAGGCCCAGCTTGCCGGGGTTCATGATCCCGGCCGGGTCGAGGGCCTGCTTGACCAGCGCGAGCGTCCCGAAGCCGCTGCCGAGGGCCCGCTCCATGTACGGGGAGCGGAGCAGGCCGACGCCGTGGTGGTGGCTGATCGCGGCGCCGTGCCGGATGAGGACGTCGTTGGCGGCGTCCCACGCGGCCCGGTACCACTCGCGGCGGCGGGACCGTTCGACGTCGCCGCGCAGCGAGAAGTAGATGCAGGCGCCGTCGGTGTAGGCGTGCGACTGGTGCGCGGCGCCCGCAGCGTGCCGGGGACCGCCTCGATCGCCTCGACGACCTCGGTGTAGATCGGGGCGAGCGACGACCACGGCGCGGCGATCTCGCAGGTGTCGGCGACGAAGCCGGGGCCCTTGGCGAAGCCGTCGCCGGACTTGCCGACGAGCATCCGCTCGTCCAGCCAGCGGGCCAGCACCGCGTCGCCGTCCAGGGTGACGGACGCGGTGGCGGCGCAGACGTCGGCGACGACCGCCATCGTGGCGTCGACCAGCGTCGGGTCGCCCTCGTCGGCGATCAGCAGCAGGTTGGTTCCGGCCTCGCCGAAGTGGGTGCCGCTCTCGTGGGCGTCGTAGAGGCGCAGGCAGGCGGGGGTGGCGCCGCGCTGGAGGATCTCCCGGCAGGCGTCCAGGCCCTCGGCGAACGTGGCGAACCCGTAGGCGAGGCCCTTGGCGTACTCGGGGAGCCGGTGGACGCGCAGCCGCAGCCGGGTGATCACGCCGAGGGTGCCCTCGGAGCCGATGAACAGCTGCCGCAGGTCGGGGCCGGTCGCGGCGCGCGGGTAGGTGCCGTAGGAGGCGGTGGACCCGTCGGGCAGGACGACGTCCAGGCCGACGACCATGTCCTCGATCTTGCCGTAGCGGGTGGAGAGCTGCCCGGCGCCGCGGCAGGCGGCCCAGCCGCCGACCGTGGAGATCGCGAACGCCGACGGCCAGTGGCCGGTGGTGGCGCCGTGCACCTCCTGCAGCTCCTTCTCGAACAGGTCGCCGAACATGCCCGCCTGCACCTCGACGATCATCGACTCGGCGTCGAACGCGACGATGGAGTTCAGCCGGCACACGTCCAGCACCACGCCGCCGTGGACCGGCAGCGCGGCGCCGAGCACGTTGCTGCGCCCGGCCGAGACGGTCAGCGGGATCCCGTGCGCGGCGCACACCCGGACGACGGCCGCGACCTGGTCCTCGTCGGCGGCCTCGACGATCACGGCGTCCGGGGTGGCGGGGGCGCCGTCGGTCTCGCCGATGGACGTGCCGGCCCACCAGTCGCGGGTCCGCAGCACGACCTCGTCCCGGTCGGTGTGCACGGCCGCGGCGACGGCGCGCAGCTCGGCGACGACGCGTCCGGCACCGGACGGGACGTCGCCCTGCAGGCTCGCCGGACCGTCCCCGGGCGGGCAGTCGGCGGCCCAGCGCGGCGGGGTGGGCGCGCCGACGACGTAGTCGCCGCGGTTGAACGGGTGCGTGATGGTCTGCCTGCTGATCATGAAAGTCCCTCCGTCAGAACGGTCTTCTCCCGGTCGATGCCGGACACGTACTCCTCCACCTGCCGCGCGACCTCCGCGTCGGACAGGCCCAGCTCGCGCTGCAGCAGTCGGCCGACCTCGGGGGCGGCCTTCGCCGACAGGTCCCGCGCGAACAGCCGCATCCGGGTGCGGCGCGACAGGACGTCGTCCACCGACCGGGCCAGCTCGCAGCGCGCCGCGTACACGACCTCGGCGCGCAGGTGGGACGAGCCCTCGACGAGCGGTTCGGCCAGCGCGGCGTCCTCGGCGAACAGCGCGGCGACGAACCGGGCCTCGGTGCCGTAGCGTTCGCCCAGGTGGGCGCCCGTCCCGCCGGTGGCCGAGGTGGCCTCGGCGTCGTATCCGGCGCCGCCGAGCAGCGGCAGTTTCGCGGTGCGGCAGGCGGCCTTGCGGCCGAGCACCTTCAGCGCCTCGTCGACGACGAGTTCGCCCATGTGGCGGCTGGTGGTGAGCTTGCCGCCGGTGACGGTGACCATGCCCCGCGCGTCGGTGGTGACGCGGTGGTCGCGGCTCATGTCGAGCGTCGCGCCCTCCTTGCCGTCCTTGGCGCCGACCAGCGGGCGCAGCCCGGCGATCGAGCCGACGACGTCGGCGGGGGTGAGGTCGGCGTCGAACGCGGTGTTGGCGCCGTCCAGGAGGTACCGCATCTCCTCCGCCGTGCACAGCACCTCGTCGAGCGGCCCGTCGTAGTCGGTGTCGGTGGTGCCGACGACGACCACGTCGCCCCAGCGGGTGCAGGTCGCGCGGCGCGCCCGTCCGGGGACGGGCACGGTCACGGTCCCGTCGATGGGCAGCCGCGTCCACGGCACCACGATGTGGACGCCCTTGGCGGGACGGACGGTCGGTTCGTGCGCCGGGTCGGACAGCGCGTCGACGGTGTCGGACCACACGCCCGTCGCGTTGACGACGACGCCGGCGCGGACCTCGATCGCGCGCCCGTCGACCTCGACGGTCGCGCCGCGCACCCGTCCGCCCTCGTGGATCAGGCCGGTGCAGGCGGCGCCGTTGAGGACGGTCGCGCCGAAGTGCGCGGCGGTCCGCGCGATCGTCAGGGTGAGCCGGGCGTCGTCGGTGCGGCTGTCGTAGTAGAGCAGCCCGCCCTTGAGCCGGTCGGCGCGCAGCTTCGGCGCGCGCGTCAGGACCTCGGGGACGGTCAGCTTCTGGTGCAGCCGGCCGATCCGCCAGCCCCCGGCCAGGTCGTAGGTCCACAGCAGGCCCTCGAACGCCTTGGCGATCTTCGGGTCGAACACGCCGTCCTGCGTCAGGACGGGGAACACGAACGGCAGCCGGTGCACCAGGTGGGGCGCGTTGCGGCGGAACCGCTGGCGTTCCAGCAGGGAGCGGCGGACCAGCGGCAGGTTGCCCTGCTCGATGTAGCGGAGCCCGCCGTGCACCATCTTGGACGACTTGGACGACGTGCCGGACGCGAAGTCGTCGCGTTCGACGAGGGCGACCGTCAGGCCGCGGGTGGCGGCGTCCAGCGCGGTGTAGCAGCCGGTCACCCCGCCGCCGACGACCAGGACGTCGACCGGGCGGGCGGCGAGCCGTTCGACCTGCCGCGCGCGGTCCAGGAGCAGCGGGGTCCGGCGGATGGCGTTCCGCGTCTCGGATCTCGCTTTGCGTTCGGGCAGTCGGATCACGGCTTCGATTCCTCCGGTGACGTACTCGGGCGGGACGTGCTCAAGTGGGACGTGCTCAAGTGGGACGTGCTCAGGTGGCGGGCGAGGAGGTCGCGCCACGCGGCGCGGGCCTCGGCCCGCCGGGAGCCGGGCAGGGACGGCTCGAAGACGGGGGCGTCGTCGAGCGCGGCGGCGGTGGCGAGGTCGGGCCACAGCCCGGCCTTCACCCCGCCGAGGTAGGCGGTGCCGCGCAGGCTCGCGGTCTCGTTGCCGGGGGCGCGCCGCACGGGCCGTCCGATCAGGTCGGCCTGGCTCGCCATCAGGACGTCGCTGGCGGCGAGGCCGCCGCCGCAGAACAGGTCGGTGACGGGGGCGCCCCCGGCGGCCTCGACGCCTTCGAGCAGGTCGCACACCGAGTGCGCGAAGCCGTCGAGGATGCCGCGGGCCAGTTCGGCGCGGGTCGTGGACAGGCTGAGCCCGGTGAGGATCCCGGTCGCCTCGGGTTCCCACGCGGGGGTGCGCAGCCCCGCGAGCGCCGGGACGAACAGGACGTTCGACGGCCCGTCGTGCTCGCGCGCGAGTTCGGCGAGGTGCCGGGGCGACTCGTACAGGCCGATCTCCTCGCACAGCCAGCGCATCGCCGAGCCGGTGGTGGAGGCGTATCCCTCCAGGCTGAACACGCTGGTCCCGCGGGACCGCCAGCCGACGAGGGTGAGGATGCCCGGGACGGCGCGGGCGTGCGCGGGCGGCGCGGCGCCGGCGACGGCGTCCACGAACGTCCCGGTCCCGTGCACGCACATGGCCTGGCCGGGACGGTGCGCGCCGAGCGCGATCATCGCGGCGTGCTGGTCGCCCATCGCCGACAGGACCGGCAGCCGGACGCCGAGCACCGCCGGGTCGGTGTCGCCGAGGTCGGCGTCGTCGTCGACGATCTCCGGCAGCACGTCGCGCGGGCAGCCGAGGAACTCGACCCACGGCTCGTACCAGGTGCCGGTGCGCAGGTCGTAGGCGCCCGCCGCGACCGCGTTCGTCGCGGACATGACGTGCCGCGCCCCGCCCGTCAGCTTCCACACCAGCCAGGTGTCGACCGACCCGAACGCGAGCCGTCCCCGCTCGTGGGCGCGGCGCGCGTCCGGGTTGCGGGCGATCTCCTCGGCGGCCCACAGCAGCGGTGCCCGCGACCCGACGGGACGTCCGGTGCGCTTGGCGAGCCGCGCGTCCCAGCCGGGTTCGAACTCGCGCAGCCGCGCCGCGTACCGGCGGTCCTGCCACACGACGGCGGGGCTGAGCGGTTCGCCGGTCGCGGTGTCCCAGACCAGGACGGTCGCGCGCTGCGTGGCCACCGACACGCCCACGACCTCGACGTTCGCGGCGGCGGCCCGGTCGAGGGCGCGGCGGCAGACCTCGACCGTGTTCGCCCAGATCTCGGCGGCGTCCTGCTCGACCCGCAGATGGTCGGGCGAGCGGACCGAGATCGGCAGGTAGGCGGGGGGCTCCGCGCCGCCGTCGTCGAGGACGACGGCGGCACGGGTTCCCGTGGTGCCCTCATCGATGCTCAGCACGCCGCGGCGGCGCTCTCCGATCATCAGCGAAGGTCCTTTCCTCACGGTTCGTCGGGTCGGTGGGGTCGGGTCGGGTCGGTGGGGCGGGCCGGTACGGTCAGGCCGACACCGGCTGGCGGGGGCTGAGGCCGACGGCCTCTTCCTCCAGGTTGATCGTGGTGCGGGTCGGCTCCCACTTGATGATCACGCAGGTGACGAAGCCGACCAGCGGGACGGCCGACAGCAGCATCAGGCTGGTGCCGATGCCGAGCCCCGACTCCAGCTGCGGGAACAGGTACAGGCCCGCGACGGAGCCGAAGCTGCCGAGCATGCCGGTGACGCCCGTCCCGAGGGTGCGGATGTCGCTGCGGTAGGACAGCGCCGCGATCGACTTGCCGTTCGGGCCGGGACCGGCCGAGTGGAAGAAGATGAACAGCACCGGCAGCAGCGCGGCGAAGAAGATCGGCAGTTCCTTGAACGTGGCGCCCATGACCAGCAGGGCGACGAACACGACCGCGTACCCGGCCATGGAGCTGACCCGCAGCCCCATCTTGCGGCCGAAGTAGGCGGACAGGCAGCCGCCGACGATGCCGACCGCGTTGAACATCATGGAGCCGAGGGTGGCCTTCTCGAACTGCTCGCCGAACAGCTCCAGGCTGATCACCGGCAGGTACCAGCCGACGGCGAAGTACTGCATGCCCTGCGTCAGGGAGATCATCGTGGACAGCACGGTGCGGGGCAGGTAGGAGCCGCGGAACAGGACGCCCATGTCCTTGAAGCCGACCTGGCGGCGGGCCTTCGCGGCCTCGGCGGTGTCGGGCTCCCCGGCCCGCACGTCGAACCCGTACATCTTGCGCAGGCTCGCGGCGGCCTCGGTGAGGCGGCCCTTGGACGCGAGCCAGGTCGGGCTCTCGACGAGGAACCCGAGCTGGAGCAGCAGCAGCGCGAGGGCGAACACCGCCGAGGAGGCCACCGACCAGCGCCAGATGTCGGCGCCCACGTCGAACGAGTAGAACAGCAGGGTCAGCGCGAGGTTCGTGGTCGTCGCGGTGTACCAGACGCCCTGCCAGAAGTTGAGGCGTCCCTTGAGCTTGGCCGGGGTGTACTCGGCGAGCAGGGCCATCGCGACGGCGAAGTCGATGCCGTAGCGATGCCGACGAGGCCGCGGCCGGCGAAGACCGTGAGGAAGTCCGAGCCGACGGCGGTGAGCACCGCGCCGACCCCGAAAACGACCTTGGTCAGCAGCAGCGGCTTGAGCCGGCCGATCCGGGCGGCCAGCCAGCCGCCGAACGGGTTGGACACGATCGCGATGGCCGGGGCCATCGCGGTCAGGACGCTGACCTGGGTCGGGGACAGTTCGAGCTGGTCGACCATCGTCGACAGCCCGGCGCCGAGCGCCGCGTTGGAGTAGGCGTCCAGGAAGAGCCCGGCCAGCGCGAGGAACCAGATCCAGTTGGTCCGGCCGCGCAGCGCCTTGAGCGTGTCGATGAGGCCGGCCACGTCACCCGCGTTGCGGATGACCGTCGTGCTCGGTGGGGCGTCGTTCATGCCCGCCGCCTTTCAGGGGGTGGTAGCCCTTGCCAGCGGTCGGCAGAACGAAAAGGCACAGCACGAAGACCACTGACAGGGATGTCTTCGTCTGTGCCTGTCGAACGCTCGGAGATTACGAGGTGAACATCCGATGTGTCAACCGACACACCTCGATGCCCGGTTTCCCCGTCCGCCCCCTTAAAGTGCCTGGTCATGAGCTACATAGTGCAAGCCGTGTGGACCGCCCGGGACGGCGAGGAGGCCGCCGTCGCCGACATCGTCCGCCGGATGACCCCGCCGTCCCGGGAGGAACCGGGCAACCTCGGCTACCAGCCGCACGTGGACTCCGCGGACGCGCGCCGCTTCGTGATCATCGAGGAGTACGTGGACGCCGCCGCGTTCGAGGCGCACCGCGCCAGCCCCCATTTCCAGGAGCTGGTGGTCGGCGACTGCCTGGCCCGGCTCGCCTCCCGGGAGGTCACCGTCCTGGAGCGCCTCGCCTGAACCGGCGGGCCTGAACCGGCGGGCCTGGCCGGACGGTCGGGCCGGACGGGCGTCAGGCCGCGAGGGCGACGCCCGCGCCGATGCCGAGCAGCACGCGAACGCGGCGGCGCCCGCGGCGACGAGCGACGCCCCGCGCGCCGGGCGGAACGGACCGTCCGGCGCGCGGCACATCGGCACGATCCACCGCAGGTAGTAGAAGACGGACGCGACCGAGTTCACCGCCGCGACGACCGCGAGCCACCCGAAGCCGCCGTCGATCGCCGCGCCGAACATCAGGACCTTCGCGGCGAACACGGCGGTCGGCGGCGTCCCGACGAACCCCAGCAGGCACACCGCGAGCGCGAGCCCGGTGCCCGGCGCGGTTCGCAGCAGCCCGGTGTAGAGCCGCCGCGAGGTCGTCCCTCCGACGGCGAGGACGACGGCGAACGCGCCGAGGTTCGTCGCCGCGTAGGCGCCGAGGTAGTACAGGACGGCGGGTTCGGCGAGGTCCGTGCGGCCCGCCATCGCGACCGGCACGAGCAGGTATCCGGCCTGGCTCACGGTCGAGTAGGCGAGCAGCCGCCGCACGTTGTCCTGCCCGAACGCGGCGAGGTTCCCGAGCGTCATCGTGGCGGCGGCGAGCACCGCGACGAGCACGGGCCATCCGCCCGCACCGTCCGGGAGCGCCTCCGCGCCGAACCGGTACAGGGCGGCGAACGCGCCGATCTTGGGGACGGTCGTGACGAACGCCGCGACGGCCGGGGGCGCGCCCTGCGTCACGTCCGGCACCCAGAAGTGGCCGGGGACGGCGCCCGCCTTGAACAGCAGCCCGGCGAGCACGGCGACGACCCCGGCCGCGACCACCGCGTCCGGAGCGCCCGCCAAACCGGCTTTGGTCTGCGGATACGCGGTCCCGCCGCCGACGCCGTACAGCAGCGTGACGCCCACGAGCAGGAACACGCCGAGGAACGCGCCCATCAGGTAGTACTTCAGCGCGGCCTCGGTGCCCGGCGCGTCCTTGCCGAACCCGGCGAGCGCGTAGGCGGGGATGCTCGCCAGCAGGTAGGCGGCCACGACGACGAGCAGGTCGTCCGCCCCGCCGAGCATGATCGTCCCGAGCGCGGACAGCAGGATGAGCACGTAGTGCTCGCTCTCGCGCGGGTGTCCCCGGACCGGCACGGCCGCCAGCGCGAGGACGAGCGGGACGGACGCCAGCACCACGATCCGCGTCACGTGCGTCACCGGATCGACCGCGAACGATCCGAACGCCATCAGATCGGGACGGGTCGCGGCGACACCGGCCGCGGCCAGCCCGGCGACCGCGCCCGCCGCACCGATCGCGGCGACCCGCCACTGGCCCGTCCGGGGCAGGAACATCCCGCCGACCAGGCCGAGGACCGCCGCGATGAGCAGGCACAACTCCGGCGCGAGGTCGGCCGGGTTCTCGTTCATCGTCACCGCGCGACCCACCCGGCGACGGCGGCCGACAGCGGCTCGATCGTGTCCAGCAGCGGGCCCGGCAGCACGCCGATCAGCAGCGACAGCGCCACCAGCGGGACGATCGCCGCGGTCTCGCGCCGCCGCACGTCGCCGACCCGTCCGGTCAGCTCGCCGGGCCCGCCGAGCAGCAGGCGGTGCAGCACGCGCAGGAACAGCCCGGCCGTGACGACGATGCCGAGGACGGCGAGCGCGCCGGTCACGGCGGTCGCGGCGGCGCCCGTCCCGATCGTCCCGGCGAACACCTGGAACTCGGCGATGAACCCCGAGAACCCGGGCAGCCCGAGGGACGCGAACGCGGCGGCGGCGAGCGTCCCGGCGAACACCGGCGCGGCCCGCGCGACGCCGCCGAACCGCCGCAGGTCGTAGCTTCCGGCCCGCTCGTACAGGACGCCGCACAGCAGGAACAGCGCACCGGTGATCAGTCCGTGGCTCACCATCTGCGTGACCGCGCCGGTCACCGCGAGGCGCCGCGCGTCGCCGTCCGTCCCGGCCGCGTACCCGGCGGCGCCGAGCGCGAGCACGACGTAGCCCATGTGGTTGACGGACGTGTACGCGACGAGCCGCTTCACGTTGTCCTGCGCGAGCGCGACCAGCGCCCCGTACAGCACCGACACGAGCCCGACGATCAGGACGGCCAGGGCGTACCGGCGCCACGCGTCGGGCAGCATCGGCATCGCGATCCGGACGAGCCCGTACCCGCCCATCTTCAGCATGACCCCGGCGAGGATCGCGACCCGGCCGCGGGCGCGTCGGTGTGCGCGGGCGGCAGCCAGGTGTGGAACGGGACGACCGGCGTCTTGATGCCGAGCCCGATCCCCAGCGCGAGGAGCGTGAGCCCCGCGATCGCGGGGGCGTCCTCCAGTGGCGGGTTCCGGATCAGCTCCACCATGTCGAACGTGTGCGGGTCGGCCCCCAGGTACAGGCCGATGAACCCTAGGAGCAGGACCAGCGAGCCGAGAAACGTGTAAAGGAAAAACTTCAGCGCCGACCGCGCGCTCTCTGCGTGCCCCCAGACCAGGATGACGAAGTACATCCCGACGATCGACAGGTCGAAGAAGACGAAGAACAGCAGCAGGTCAAGAGCCGCGAAGACGCCCAGGCAGACCGTCTCCAGGAACAGGAACAGCATCGCGAACGCCCGCACCCGGCGCTCCTGCCGCACCGAGTACACCGCGCACGCCGCGAACAGCACCGCGGTGAGCGTCAGGAGCGGCAGCGACAGTCCGTCCGCACCGACGTGGTACCCGGCCCGGACGGACGGGATCCAACGCACGTCCGCCTCGTAGGAGAACCCGTCGCGCGTCCCGTGCGCGGCCCACATCGCCGCGACGAGCACCAGCTCGACGACGCTCACCGCGACCCACGCCCACGGCACGCCCCTGCGCGGGACGACCGGGAGCAGCAGCGCCGCGACCAGCGGGAAGAAGATCACGAACGTGAGCATCCGGTCACCCCGCCAGGATCGCGATGAGGACGAGCACCGCGAGCATCGCCGCCGCCTGCGCGTAGTACACGTGGACCTGCCCGGTCTGCGGACGCCGCGCGAGCGCGCCGAGTGCGCGCGCGCCGCGTCCGATAGCCGCGGTCACGCCGTCGACGCGCGGCTCGACGTCCCGTCCTGCGAGGGCCGCAGCCCGGCGGCCCCCGCGCGCCACCGCCATGACCGTCCCGTCCACGATCCGGTCGTCGAACCACGCCAGCCCCCGGGCCAAGGCAAAGACCGGACGGACGACGCCCGCGTGCGCCATCCGCTCCAGATACAGCCAGTGCAGGCCCCATGCAGGCACCCGAACCCGCCCGACCGCCACCACGACCCCGACCGTCGCAACGGCGAGCACACCCGACAACGCAAGCTCCCACGCGGACGGACGAGGACGCACCTCGAACGGGACCGCGACCCCGGCGACACACGCGGCGGCGGCCAGCACCCCCAGCGGAACCGCCTGCAGAAGGGGCAGCGCCTCACGCCGTCCGTCCCCGCCCGCCCAGACCGCGATCAGCGCCTTGGCCGCATACCCGGCTGCCGCCACGGACGCCGCCATGCCCACCGCGAACAGCGCGGGCGACCGTTCGAGGACCGCCGCCAGCACGGCGTCCTTCGTGAGCCAAAGCGACAAGGGCGGCACCCCCGCCAGCGCGAACGCGCCCAAGGCGAACGTGACCCCGACCCACCGGAACCTCCGCGCTGCCCCGCCCAGCTCGTCCATGCGCTGCGTGCCGAGCCGGGCCAGCCACACCCCTGCGCACAGGAACAGCAGACTCTTCACCGCCGCGTGCGCGACCAGGTGCGACGCACCGCCCGGCACCGAAGCGACACCCGCCGCCAGGACGATGAACCCGATCTGCGAGCACGTCGAGGCGGCCAGAAGCTGCTTGAGATCCCGCTGTCCCAGCGCAACGACACCCAGCACCAGTGCGGTAAGGGCCCCGACCCAGGAGACGACGACCTCGCCCCACCCGCTGGCCGCCAAAAGCGGATGCAGGCGCAACAGCAGGTAACCCCCGGCCGCGACCATGGTCGCGGAGTGCAGCAACGCGGAAACGGCGCTCGGGCCCGCCATCGCCCGCGACAGCCAGAACGAGAACGGAAGCTGCGCCGACTTCCCCATGGCCGCCACCACGACACCCACCACGATGAGGTCGAGCCACGGAGAATCCGCCGCCGCCAAACCGTCCAACCCCAGCGAACCGGTTCCCGCCAGTGCGAACCCGGCCGCAAGGTAAAGGCCCGTATCCGCAGCCCGCGTGGTGACGAACGCGACATCGGCCGCCCCGACCACGCCGTCGTCCGTCCAGCGGTAACCGATGAGCGCGTACGACATCGCGCCCATGACCTCCCAGCCCATCAGCAACAGCAGCAGGTCGGACGCCGTGACCGTGACGAGCATCGCGCCCGCGAACACCAGCATCAGCCCGAAGAACCTGGATCCGAATCCTTCCGCCGCCGCGTAGACCAGGATCAGCGACGCGACCGCCGCGACGGTCACGATCATCACCGCGGACAGCCCGTCCACCGCGAGCCCGCCCACCGAGGCCGCCGAGTACGGACGGCAGGCGATGCGGGCGATCGAGTCCGCGGGCGGGGACGAACTCGTCCGGCTGGCCG